>JBAVTZ010000019.1:0-16066 GCA_049696515.1 Candidatus Cybelea sp.
GCGTTAACCTACGCGCGCGCCCACGGATTGGAGGCGTTCATCGCGGCGTCCGGCGGTGACGTATGGGCGGAAGAGTACGGCAACGGCTACGATGGCGAGACGCCACACCCGATCTACAGTGGAACCAAGAGTTTTTGGGGCGTGGCGGCATGCTGCGCGCGCGCGGACGGATTGCTGGAGCTGGACGAGCCCGTAGCGGAGACAATCGACGCCTGGCGCGACGATCCGTGGAAACGATCGGTTACCATCCGGATGCTGCTCTCGCTGACCGCGGGCTTCGGCTTTGGCGGCTTGGGCGCGAGCGTTCCCGAGTACGATCGCGCGTTAGCAATACCCCTGAAGAACGAGCCTGGCTCGCGCTTCACGTACGGCGGCATTCCGCTCCAGGTTTTCGGCGCAGTCTTCACGCGTAAGCTCGCTTCGCGCGGAATCACGCCGCACGAGTACCTTCGCGTACGCATTTTGGATCCAGCCGGCGTGCGTATCGCGAGCTGGCGAAAGCTGCGCGATGGAACGCACCCGCTCCCGACCGGGGCTTCGTTGCGAGCAGACGATTGGCTGGCCTACGCGCGGTTGGTCGCACGAGAACGCGAACTCTTCGCACCGTCTTTCGAGGGCTCGTCAGCCAACACTCGATACGGTCTCGGTTGGTGGCTCGGCGCCGCCGGGGCTCCGCCCGATCTCGTCTACGCAAGCGGGTCGGGAGGTCAGGCGCTGTATCTTGTCCCGTCGCTCGATCTCGCCATCGTACACTTCGGCAAAAGCTCGTCGTACCGGCACGAGGCGTTTCTCAAGCGGCTCTTCGGCTGACGCTTAGCGCGTGGAGGAAGGCCGCTCGCCTGCAGCATAGTGCCGAAACGTGCCGCGCTTAGCTTCACTATGTCTTGCGACCGGGCTGCTTATCGTTTCGATCGCCGCCTGCTCGGGGCGATCGGCGTTGCCGCTCGTGCAAAGCGATACGACACCGGGCACCGGAGCGGGCAAGATCCAACACATCGTCTACATCGTCCAGGAGAATCGCAGCTTCGATAACCTGTTTCAGGATTATCCGGGCGCCGATACGGTGTCGAGCGGTAAAGACTCGCGCGGCCAGACCGTTGCCCTTAAGCCGGTAAGCCTGGCCGATGAGTACGAGATCGATCACTCTGCGCAGGCGATGTTTGCGGCCTGCAACGGAACGGGGAAACTGCCCGGTACCGACTGCCGGATGAACGGCTTCAATCGCGAGCAGTTTTGCTGTGGTCCGATCGGCATCAAATATCCGATGTACGTCTACGTACCACACAAGGATTCGAAACCGTACTTCGACATGGCCCACGAGTGGGTCGTGGCCGACAAGATGTTCCAATCGCACCTCGACGAGAGCTTCGTCGGCCATCAGTACATCATCGCTGCCCAGGCGCAGTCGAGCGTGGATCTGCCAAGCGGGCTCTGGGGCTGTATCGGCGGTCCCAGTGATTCGGTTTCCACAATCACCAAAGAGCGTAACCCCGATGGTCCTCGGCAGCGAGTCTGCTTCGATTACCAAACCCTTGGCGACGAGCTCGACAAAGCCAAACTGACCTGGCGTTTCTACACGAGCAAGTACTACACGCCGTCGAGCGACGCCGGGGCCTTCTGGTCGAGCTATCAGGCGGTCAACCACATTTACAATGGACCCGACTGGAAGAAAAACGTCATCACGCCGCAGAACCGCTTCCTCAAGGACGTTCCAGCCGGCAAGCTGGCGAACTTCACCTGGATCACGCCGCAGTGTTACGACTCCGACCATGTAAACTGCGGCGGAGGATTCGGACCGTCGTGGGTTGCGGCCATCGTCAACGCGGTCGGCAAGAGTAAGTTCTGGAACACGACGGCGATCTTCGTACAGTGGGACGACTGGGGCGGCCTCTACGATCACGTCAAGCCTGACTTCAAAGACTACGACGGGCTGGGATTCCGCGTACCGCTGTTAGTGATTTCGCCCTATGCCAAACACGGTCACGTCTCGCACGTGCACTATGAGACCGCCAGCGTCTTACGCTTCGCCGAGGATCTGTGGGGGCTCGGCCGGCTCGCGGCAGCCGACCAGCGAGCGACCTCGCCGGCCCAGGATTGTTTTGACTTCTCGCAAGCGCCGCGCAGGTTCATCCCCATCGCGGCGCCCAAAGGCCCGAAGTTCTTTCTCGGGCACGCGTACGACTACCGCATCCCCGACTACGAATAGCTCAAGGCGTGACCGGATTTCCTCCAGCGATCGGCTTCATGCCGGCCTGCTTTAGCGCAGATTGCAACGGCGCCAGCGAACCAACATATGTATTATAGTTCGCCACAGCCGCCGTATATGCGGCATCGAAGCGTTTGCCGTAATCGAGTTGCTCCGCCGTCGGCGGAAGTGACGGACCGCCGAAGCCCGTGCGAGGTACCGATTCGCGCAGCGAACCCGGGCGCTGGATCGAGTCTTCGTCATTCTTGTAGTCGGCAGTAAAGGCCCCAAAGACCGGGGCCCAACCTTGCTGAGCATCGGCTATTGCTCGCGACAGCGACGGGTTGCTCTTCGCCGCGATTCCGGCGCTCGTCAGCGACTTGCGAATCGCGTCGAGATTATTGAGTGTCTGATCGATCCTGCCGTACACGACCGAGTACTTGTGCGCGAACGCGTAGCCGGCGTCGTACTGCGCCTGCGTCCAGCTGTCGCGCGGATCGGGCTTGACCAAGATGGTTTGCGCGAGCGTCTTGCCGCTAAGTGCAATGCGCACACTATACGTTCCAGGCGGGACGGCCGGTCCCGTCTTGGGCCCTTGATAGTCTTCTTTCGCCGCGCCATACCATTTTGTGGGCGCATCTTCGCTGAAATCCCAAACGTAGCGGTTGATCCCGGCTTTGTTAGGGACCAACGGTTCGTCTTTGCCCTTGACTTTGTGCGTGCCCGAGACCGTACGAATCACTCGCCCATTGGCGTCGAGGATTTGCAGGCTCAGCGTGCTCTTTTGCGGAGCCGCTTGATAGAAGTCGAGGATAACGCCCTTCGGCGGATTCTCCCCGGCGAAGCGCGTGTAGATTCCGAGGTCGTTTGAGTGGTAGTGGTACTCATAGGACGTGCGAGGAGCAAAGAGCATAACTCCGACCGCTTCAGCATTCCCCAGCTGCTGGATCGAGCTGAGATCGTCGAGGATCCAGAGGTCGCGCCCGTGCGTCGCCAGCACGAGATCGTCGAACTGCGGCTGGATGCGAATATCGCGCACCGATGCGATGGGCAAATTCATCTGGAACTGCTGCCAATGCGCACCGGCGTCGAACGAGACCCACATGCCGTTTTCGGTTCCGGCATAGAGCAAGTCCGGATTCCGGACGTCAGGCCGTATCGTGCGGACGTACTGATTGGCGGGTAAGCCGTTGACGATCTTCGTCCAGCTCCGCCCATAATCGTGCGTCACGTAGGCGTACGGCGCGTAATCGCCCATGCGGTGGTTGTCGGCTATTGCGTAGGCCGTGCCGGCAACGAGCGGCGAGGGTGCGGTCGTTTCAATGCGGGCATACTCCGGCGTGCCCGGCGGCGTGACGTTCTGCCAATGCGCGCCGCCGTCGCGCGTCATTTGAGCGTAACCGTCGTCCGTCCCAACCCAGATCTCACCCTTGTCGAGCGCCGAGCCCTCGATGTAGAGAATGGTATCCGAATACTCGGCACCGGAAACGTCTTTCGCCAGCGGGCCTCCCGAAGGAACCTGATGCGACTTGACGTTGCGCGTGAGATCGGGGCTGATGATGCTCCAGGTTTCGCCACGGTCGGTCGATTGAAATAGAACGTTCCCGCCAAACCAGGCTTCCTCTTCTTTGTCACCCTGAGCTCTGTCGAAGGGCCAGGGCGCGAACGCGATCGGCGAGTCCCAGTTGAAACGATAGGGTACCGTGCTCAAATCGAACGGCCCGAGAAAGCTGCCGGGGAAGGCGTCGTACGGGCGAATGAAGCGGCTGACCTGCGTGTTGCGATCGAAGATAGTCAGCGCACCATCCTCTAGATCGGCCCAGACATACCGGGAATCCACCGGATCGGGAACCGTCCAAACCCCGTCGCCCCCGACTACGTCGATCCAGTGGCGATCGAGAATCCCTTCGTTATCGAGCGAGTTGTTCGGTCCGCAAAATCCGCCGTTATCTTGGAAAGCGGCGCAGGCGAAATATGGATTTTCATTCGAGAGACCGACGTGATAGATCTGGCCGATCGTGAGATTCCGTGAGAACGACCAGTGCGTGAGGTCCGTGGTGAGCGCGTAGCCGCCGTCCTCGCCAACGATGACGCGCTTAGGATTGAGCGGATCGATCCAAATCGCATGGTAATCGACGTGCACGTCCTTCGCGATTTCGGTAAACTTTCTCCCACCGTCTTTGCTCTCGGACAACATCTCGGAGACCGCGTAAACGTGGTTGGGATTCTTCGGGTCGACCGCGATGTGGGTAAAATAAAATGGACGCTGATCGACCAACGTATCGTCGCTGGTCATCGTCCAGTGCGCGCCGGCATCGTCCGAGCGCCATAAAATGCCACCCTTCGCCTCAATCAGTGCGAAGACACGGTTCGGACGGCTTGGGGAGATTGCCAATCCGATCCGCCCCGTGTAACCGCTCGGCAAACCGTTTCCGGTCAGCTTTTTCCACGTACGTCCGCCGTCGATCGACTTAAAGAGTCCGCCGTCCGCGCCGCCGCTGGTAAAGGTCCAGGGCACGCGGCGAAAATGCCACATTCCGGCATAAACGACGTTCGGACTCTTGGGATCCATTGCCACGTCGCTCGCACCGCTCGCCGCACTGAGGTAGAGCGACTTGTTCCACGTGCGACCGCCGTCAAAGGTAACGTAAACGCCTCGATCGGGCGAGTCTCTGAATGGATCGCCGAACGCGCCGACGACGACGTGCTGCGGATTGCGAGGATCGATCGCGATCCGCGAGATGCTCCAAACGCCCGCCAGGCCAACGCGATTCCACGTCTTTCCACCATCGGTCGATTTATAGAGTCCATCGCCGTAGCTGACGTCATTGCGTGGATTCGCCTCGCCGGTTCCGGCCCAGACGACATTTTCGTTGGTGGGATCGATTGCAACCGCGCCTACTGCGGAAACACGCTGCTTTTCGAAGACAGCCTCCCAAGTCGCGCCACCGTCACTCGACTTCCAGACGCCGCCACCGGCGGTCCCGAGATAGTAGAGCTGATCGTCTTGCGGTGTTCCCGCTACCGCTGCAACGCGACCACCCGCGATCGTCGGACCGATCGAACGCCACGAGAGATTGGCGTAGGCGGCGGCCGCGATCAGCATGGTGGGCGCGAACATCATATGGCCGTAATCTCCTTCACGGATGGCAGCGGCTTCATGCCGGCTTGCTGCAAAGCGGTATTGACGCCGGGCACTACTCCGCTGACGAAGGCGTTGTAGCGGCCCAGGCCGTCGTGGTACTCAGCCTCGACGCGCGAGAGAAAATCGGCAATCGTCGGGGTGATCAAGCTTTGCGCGGCGCCGAACGCGCCGAGCAGGTCCTCGTGGAGCCGCCCCTCGTCTTCAGTGCCTTCGCCTCTAATGTTGACGGCCAGCGAGTCGAAGAGCGTCTGTCGTGCCGTCGATGCCGCATCGAGCTTCGCCACCAGCGCGGCGTTATTCGCCTTCTTTGCCGCGCTCGAGGCGGTGTCCATGGCTTTTTTCAGGTCGTCGAGATTGTTGAGCATCGTGTCAACCTGCGACAGGCGCGCCATCTGATGCATCGCCTCGTCGAAGCTGCGTTGAAGGTCGGCTTGCGTAAAATGCGAGCGCGGATCGGGCTCGACTTTGAAGTGCTGGATGTAGGTGTGGCCGCCAAGGGTCATGCGAACGCCGTAGTTGCCCGGCACCACCGCAGGTCCGGTATCGGGTCCCTTGGAGAAATCGTTCCCGCCGTTCCACTTCACCGGACCATTGACGTTGAAATCCCAGGTGTATCGGTTCAACCCGACCTTATTGGTGATGTACGGTATGTCCTTGCCGCCGACTTTGTGCGTTCCCGAAACGCTGCGGATAACACGCCCGTGCGCGTCCAAAATCTCAAGGGCCGGGTGGCCCTTTTGCGGCGCATTTTGGTAGAAGTTGACGATCACCCCAAAGGGCGGATTGTCGGCCGCGTAGTTGGTGTAGGTGCCTTCGTCATTAGAATGCAGCGTCCACTGGTAGCCGGTACGCGGCGTAAAGAGCCAGGTGCTGCGCGCGACTGCTTGCTGCAGCTCCTGCAAGGGCCGTACGTCGTCCATGATGTAGGCGGCGCGACCATGGGTCGCGATCACCAGATCGTCGTCGCGTGACTGCATGCGGATGTCGCGCACTGAAACCGGCGGCAGATCGTTCTTAAACGATTGCCAATGGGCGCCCCCATCGAACGAGATCCAGATCCCTTCTTCGCTGCCGAGATAGACGAGGCTGCGATCGCGAATGTCGGGGCGAATGGAGCGGACCCACTGATCGGACGGCAATCCGTCAACGATCTTGGTCCAGTGTTTGCCGTAATCGTGCGTGACGAAGGCGTATGGCGCGTTATCGCCCATTGCGTGCCCGTCGTTGACTGCATATGCCGTGCCGTCAACCAGCGCTGACGGCGCGACCGTCGCAAAGCGGCCGAATTGCGGCGCGCCCGAGGGCGTTACGTTAGTCCAATGCTTGCCGTAATCGCGAGTGAGCTGCACGAGACCGTCGTCGGTCCCGACCCATATCTCGCCTTTGGCGACCTCTGAGCCTTCGATATCCAAGATCGTGTCGGTATATTCGGCGCCGGAAACGTCGTTGGTAATCGGGCCACCAGCGGTAATTTGGTGCGACTTCAGGTTGCGCGTCAAATCCGGGCTAATCGCCGTCCAACTGTGCCCGCGATCGGTCGTTTGAAAGACGACGTCGCCGCCATACCAGCCGATGACCTTACCGCCGGCGGCGCGCCAGGGCGCAAACGCGATCGGTGACTCCCAGTTGAAGCGGTATCTGCTTGACGCAAGATTCCACGACTCTCTGGCGGTTGGCAAATATGGCTGGCCCAACCACGCATCTTGGGTGACACGATTGTAAATAACCAGCGAGCCATCTTGCGAATCCGACCAAATCCAGTTGGCGTTGTCGGGCTCGGGAATACCCCATTGACCGTCGCCGCCCACGGTGACGATCCAGTTTTTGTTTTGAATCCCGGAGGAGTCGAGCGAGTTCGAGGGGCCGCACCAGCCATTGTTGTCCTGCAAGCCAACGCAAACGGTATACGGATTATCGGTACCGAGGCCAACCCGGTAAATCTGCGCGATCGGCAGGTTTGCGGAGAAGAACCAATTGTCGCCGTCGTCGAGCGTCAGCGCGTAGCCGCCGTCTTCTCCCAGGATGATGCGGCTCGGGTCGTTCGGTGCGATCCAGATCGCGTGGAAGTCTCCGTGCACGTTATCCGCAGTGGATTTAAAGGTTTTACCCCCGTCGGTGCTCAGCATCGTCTCAAAGGAGAGCGCGTAGACGCGGTTGGGATTCTTCGGATCCACGGCAATGTGCGAGAAATAGAACGGACGCGCATCAACCAGCGTATCTTTGCTGACCATCGTCCAGTTCTCGCCGCCGTCGTCGGAGCGCCATAGGATCCCTTGCGGCGACTCGATGACGGCGTAAACTCGATTGCCGTCGCTAGGTGCGACGGCAACGCCGATGCGTCCGGTCGGAGCGGGTGGCAGGCCACGTCCCTCGAGCTTCGTCCAGGTTTCGCCGCCGTCGGTAGACTTATAAAGCCCGTCCTCCTGGCCACCGCTCACGAAGGTCCACGGCCGGCGCTGAAACTTCCACATCCCCGCGAAGAGAACGCTTGGGTTCTGCGTGTTCATCGCCAGATCCGACGCGCCGGTCTCAGGCCCGACGTATAGCGTCTGCTTCCAGGTCCTGCCGCCATCCTCGGTTACGTAGACCCCGCGATCGGAGCTGTCGTTAAAGACGTCTCCGACCGCCGCAACGATCACGTGATTGTGATTGCGAGGATCGACGAGAATGCGCGATATATAACGGGTGTCCTTTAGCCCGGTGTTGGTCCAAGTGTCGCCGCCGTCGGTCGTCTTGTAGACGCCGTCGCCGTAGCTGACATCGTTGCGCGGGTTCGCCTCGCCGGTGCCGACCCAAACTGTCTTGTCATCGGTTGGATCGATGGTGACCGCACCGATAGCCGCAACGCCTTGCTTTTCGAAGACCGGATCCCAGGTTTGGCCGGAGTTCTCCGATTTCCAAACTCCACCACCGGCCGACCCCACGTAATAGAGTTTGAGATTATTCGCCGAACCCGCGACCGCCGCGACGCGTCCGCCCCCCGCGGCGGGTCCGATTTCGCGCCACTTCATATTTGCAAATGGCGGCCCCGGAGTCGGCGTCGGCGACGCCGAAGCGGATGGAGAAGGCTTCGGCGAAGCGACGGCAGTCTGAGCTTGAGCTTGGCCGTAGGTTAACAGAGCGGCGACGGTAGAGGTCGCCGCCAGGATGAGCGCGCGTTGGATCATTATAACCAGTAACGGTGCGCACCCTTGTGAGTCCTGCGTTCGGGCACTCAAAGAAGTATCAAACTCGCGGCTATCGGTGATGTGCCGATGCGTGCTGTGCCCGGTACATCGGAACGTTTACATGGATCGCATACCATTGCGACCAGGCGATCAAGGCACACATTACGACGAACAAGACGATTAGGATCGCGACCGCGAGGCCGCGCCGCGATCGGGGAGCCTGGTCGTGCCGATCGATCATCTGGGAAGAATTCTGGTCGCCCAGCCCGCTTCCCCTGGAAGGCGCGCTTGAGGCACGGCTCGAACCCTCGAGCCGGAATGAGGAAGACCATCGCCGGGTTCCTGGCGACCAGCGCCTTCACTTGTGCCTCGCTACTCTTTACGTGCGTGCCGGCACAGGCGGCCCACCGTCTGGTTCCGGCAACCCCCGCGGCCATCGCCGTTTACGCAACCGTTCTTCGGCATATTAATCCAGAGATGCCGGGGTGGCAGAGCCGCGATCTCGCGCAGCGCGTACTCGTGAACGCGGAGCGCTGGCGCCTAGATGCCAATATGCTCGTGGCGATCGTGACGGTAGAGTCGCGCTGGCATACGCATGCCATTTCCCGGGCGGGTGCCGTCGGGCTCGGGCAACTGATGCCCGGCACGGCTGCCGGCCTCGGCGTCAACCCGCGCGATCCAGTGCAGAATCTTTCCGGCGCCGCCCGCTATTTGCGTGGATTGCTGCGCCGCTTCGGCTCCAACCACTACGACCTCGTCTTCGCCGCCTACAATGCCGGGCCAAAGGCCGTCACCGAATACGGTGGCATTCCACCGTTCGAGGAGACCCAAGCGTACGTCGTTCGCGTTCTCGACACGTGGGAGCAGCTCACCAAAAGCGTCCATCTGCCAGAGGACGCGTACGCCGGCCTACCCGCGCACAGTCTCGACATCGACTACTGGCTCGACGCAACCCCCCGCGGCTAAAACCACTTCATCATCCTGAGCGGAGCGCCCAACGGAAGCAGCCTTGTCATCCTGAGGGGAGTCGAAGGACGAAGGACACGCCAGCTGCTGTCGTGCTGAGCTCCGTCGAAGCACGACGAAAAACAAACGCTCAGGAGGTTTACGCACCCTTCGACTCCGCTCAGGATGACAAGGCTGACAGGATGATGTCGACGGCTCGTGCGAGGTCGTGCGGGCCGTCGATTTTTAGCGGAATTGCGCCCGCATTGCGCGCCGCCTCCACGTCACTCTCGCGGTCGCCAACCACGACGCAGCACCGTGGCTCTACGCCAATAGCCCGCGCCGCGTCGAGAATCAACTTTGGCTTGGGCTTACGGCACTCGCACCCGTCGTCAGGCGCATGCGGACAGACGAAGAAACCCGCGAAAGGGCCGAGCAGCTCGTCGATTCTTCGATTCACCGCGTCGACCGCTTCGGACGTAACCAGGCCCCGCCCGATGCCGCTCTGATTGCTAACGACCGCGAGCGGTAGGCCGGCCGCACGCAAACGATCGAGCTGCACGCGCGCATCCGGCGCCGATACGACTCGTTTGGGATCGCCGTTATACGGCACATCAACCACGATCGTCTCATCGCGGTCGAAAAGGACGGCGCACGGGCGGGGAGTCGTTATGGCGAGCCTTCCCAAAGGTGGCGCGTCAGCCAGGACCCCAGAAGCATAAAGTAGGCCGGCGCCTGTGGGGCACTGTGCTGCAGCGTCGCCTGATCGGTGGCCATCGTCTCACGTTTGACAAACATCATCTCGTGGTCCGCCCCCGCGATGACGGCATATTGGACGTTGGGGCGTGTTTTTGCTAGCTGTTGAAGACGCGTTATTGTGACGGCAACTGGAATCCACGGATCGTTGCCGCCATAGACGAAAAGTGTCGGAGCGCGAACTCGCTCGATTGCGGCAACGGGATCGTCGTCCATTTCTTTTCGCCACGACGAGGTGGCGGGATTCGTCGTCAGGTCTGCGGCCGATGGCATGTACATTAGATCGAACCATGGCTTGCGATCGATCTTCGACAACGCCGCGACGGCGTCGGCGCGCGGCAGATCGCCCCGCAGATACCCGGTCCACGCCTTGCGAGCCTCCAGCATTCCATCAACCTCGGCTGACGCGTATCCGTTGACGCGCAGACGATTCGACATCGCAAACTCCATCTGTGCTTCCGGCGTAACCAGCGGGGCTGAAACCGAGACGGCAAAGGCCGCGTTCGGATCGCGCTCAGCGGCGAAAACGGCTAGCCAGCCCCCTTGGCTCAATCCCCAATATCCAACTCGTTTTGGATCGATCCCGGGCACTTGTGCGATTGCGCGAGCCCCCGCGATTCCGTCATCCGCGAGCGTCTCGTAGCTCACATTTTGCAACGTGCCGCTGGACCGTCCAGTGCCTCGCCGATCGAAAACGAGCACCGCAATCCCGATAACCGGCAGACCTGCGCGGAGATGATCGTAGAGCGCTGCATCGGCGTTACCGACCTCCGCGCCGTGCAACACGACGACCGCCGGAACCCGCTGTAACGTATTAGGGCGATAGAGGGTACCGCGCAAGGTTGCCCCCGCGTTACGAAAGACCACCGGCTGCGATTGCACGCCCGGAATACCGGTCACTTCCCACGGCTGCGCAGCGCGCGCGGGACCGGTAATCCAGAACATCAACAGCGTCGCAAGAGCCGCGAGCCGGCGCGCGTTGCTTTGCACGCTAGGGGGCGACTGGAACGTAGACCTCGGCACCTTGCTCGAGGAATTCGCGAGATTTCTCGGCCATGCCGCGCTCGGCATACTCCCGGACTTCTTGCGTGATCTTCATCGAACAGAAGTGCGGGCCGCACATCGAGCAGAAGTGCGCGATCTTTGCTCCCGGCGCCGGCAGCGTTTCGTCGTGGAAGTCCCGAGCAGTTTCCGGGTCCAGCGACAGGTTGAACTGATCTTCCCACCGGAACTCGAATCGCGCCTTGGAAAGCACGTCGTCCCAATGCGCAGCTCCCGGATGCCCTTTTGCAAGGTCGGCGGCGTGAGCCGCGATCTTATAGGCGATCACGCCATCCTTGACGTCCTTTTTGTTCGGTAGACCGAGATGCTCCTTAGGCGTTACGTAACAGAGCATCGCGGTTCCGAACCAGCCGATCATCGCCGCACCGATAGCGCTGGTGATGTGGTCGTAACCTGGTGCAACGTCGGTCACGAGCGGACCGAGCGTGTAGAAGGGAGCCTCTTTGCAGACTTCCAGCTGCTTGCGCATATTCTCTTCGATCATGTGCATTGGTACGTGTCCCGGTCCCTCGATCATCACCTGAACATCGTGCTTCCAGGCAACGTCGGTCAGTTCGCCAAGCGTCTCCAACTCCGCGAACTGTGCGGCATCGTTCGCGTCGGCGGTACACCCCGGACGCAAGCCGTCGCCGAGCGAGAAGGCGACGTCGTAGGCCTTCATGATCTCGCAGACCTCTTCGAAGTTTTCGTACAGGAAGTTCTCGCGGTGATGGGACAAGCACCATTTCGCGAGGATCGAGCCGCCGCGCGAAACGATGCCGGTAATGCGATCGGCGGTGAGCGGAACGTAGCGCAGCAACACCCCGGCATGAATCGTGAAGTAGTCGACGCCCTGCTCCGCCTGCTCGATAAGCGTGTCGCGGAAAAGCTCCCAGGTGAGCTCCTCCGCTTTGCCGTCGACTTTTTCGAGCGCCTGATAGATCGGGACGGTACCGATCGGCACGGGCGAGTTGCGTAAAATCCACTCGCGCGTCTCGTGAATGTTCTTTCCGGTCGAGAGATCCATCACGGTGTCGGCGCCCCAGCGCGTCGCCCAGGTCATCTTCTCGACCTCTTCGTCGATCGATGAGCTGACCGCCGAGTTGCCGATGTTGGCGTTGATTTTTACCAGAAAGCTCCGGCCGATGATCATCGGCTCGCTTTCGGGATGGTTGACGTTGGACGGTAGAATCGCTCGCCCGCGGGCGAGCTCGCTCCGAACGAACTCCGGCTCGACGCCCTCACGGAGTGCAACGAACGTCATCTCAGGCGTAATCTCGCCACGTCGAGCGTAGTGCATCTGCGTCACGTTTCCGCCCGGCTTTGCCCGGCGGGGCAGGCGGGGCGCTGGAAAGCGCAGTGCATCGAGCTCGGCCATCGCTTCCCGGCCGCGCCGGTATATCGAGGACGGCCGTTCGAGCTGCACCGTATCCCCCCGCGACGAGATCCAGGGCTCGCGCAGCGCCGGCAAACCGCTGCGAATCTCGACCGATATGCCGGGATCGGTGTGGGGCCCGCTCGTGTCGTAGAGCGTGTGGACGGTTCCGTCCGTCAGCGCGATCGCGCGGCGCGGCACGCGTATCGAGGGGTCGTCCCCGCCTATATAAACCTTCATCTGCATCCTCCCTACGCCGGCATTACCCGGATCAGGTCTTTTGCGGTCGGCAAGTCGAGACTCGCCCTCTCAGCCGTGTACGCTCCCGCTTTAGCATTGTATACGCGTGTCGCCCGAGGGAGCCTGTCCTACAGCAAGCGGGATGAGTCGAACTTTTGGAACCTACCAACCCAGCGATTGGATTGGTCCATTTGGAAGAGATACCAGCGGCAGACGGAATGATGCGGCGTAATGACGACGTACGGCGCCGATCCCGACCCGCAAGAGACTCGTGAATGGCTCGAGGCCATGCGCTCCGTACTCGCGGTGGAAGGGCCCGGTCGCGCGCAACAGTTGATCGCACAGTTAGTCGACGAGGCGCAGCGCAACGGCGCGCACGTTTCGCTTGGACTTACGACTCCGTACGTTAACACGATCCCGGTCGCGCGCCAGCCGGCGATGCCCGGCGACCGCGAACTCGAAGCCCGCCTGCGACACTACGTGCGCTGGAACGCACTCGCGATGGTCGTGCGCGCAAACAAAATCAGCTCGGAGCTTGGCGGCCACGTAGCCAGCTTTGCTTCGGCCGCGACCCTCTACGACGTGGGGTTCAATCACTTCTTCCGCGCGCCGAGCGACTCGTTCGGCGGTGACCTCATCTTCTTCCAGGGACATTCATCGCCCGGCGTCTACGCGCGCGCCTTTCTCGAAGGGCGCATTACCGAGGAGCAGCTCGAACATTTTCGTCAAGAGGTTGACGGCAACGGCCTTTCGTCCTACCCGCATCCGTGGCTGATGCCGGACTTCTGGCAGTTCCCGACCGTTTCGATGGGTTTGGGACCGATCATGTCGATCTATCAGGCGCGCTTCATGCGCTATCTGCACGATCGCGGCTTGCTCGATACGACGGGTCGCAAGGTCTGGGCGTTCGTGGGTGACGGCGAAATGGACGAGCCCGAATCGCTGGGCGCGGTCTCGCTCGCCGGGCGCGAGAAACTCGACGATTTGATCTGGGTCGTCAATGCCAATCTGCAGCGGCTGGACGGTCCGGTGCGCGGCAACGGCAAGATCATTCAAGAGCTTGAGGGCGTCTTCAAAGGCGCCGGGTGGAACGTGATCAAGGTCATTTGGGGAACCCGCTGGGACCCGCTGCTCGCGGCCGACAAGAGCGGGCGTCTCGTGCAACTGATGACTGAGTGCGTCGACGGCGACTATCAAACGTTCAAGTCACGCGACGGCAAGTACGTGCGCGACGAGTTCTTCGGCCGCTATCCCGAGACGCAGGCTTTGGTCGAGGGATGGAGCGACGACGAAATTTGGGCGCTGCAGCGCGGCGGACACGATTCGCTCAAGGTCTACGCCGCTTATAAAGAGGCCTTCGAGCATCGGGGAGCACCGACGGTCATTCTCGCGAAGACGATCAAAGGCTACGGCATGGGCGAGGCGGGTGAGGCCCAAAATATCGCGCACCAAGCCAAGAAGATGGAAGTCGAAGCGATGCGCACCTTTCGCGATCGTTTCTCGCTCCCGATTCCCGACGCCGCGATTGCCGGCGATAAAATCCCATTCTACAAGCCTCCCGAGGATGCCGCGGAGATGCGGTATCTGCGCGAGCGTTTAGCGGTGTTGGGAAGCGTTCCGCAGCGGCGGCGAAGGTCGGTATCGTTAACGGTCCCGGAAATCTCGGCGTTCGACGCGCAGCTGCAGGGTACCGGCGAGCGGCAGATTTCAACCACGATGGCCTTCGTTCGGGTTCTCAATGTCATCGCGCGCGATCGCGAGATTGGAGCTCGTGTCGTTCCAATAGTCGCCGACGAGTCTCGTACGTTCGGTATGGAAGGCATGTTTCGTCAGCTCGGAATCTACTCGTCGGTAGGACAGCTCTATCACCCGCAAGACGCCGAGCAGCTGATGTGGTATCGCGAGGATAAACTTGGGCAGATCCTGCAGGAAGGGATCAATGAGGCGGGAGCGCTCTCGTCGTGGATCGCCGCCGGCACGTCATACACCAATCACAATCTGCCGATGATCCCCTTCTATATCTTTTATTCGATGTTCGGCTTTCAACGTGTCGGCGACCTTACTTGGGCCGCCGGGGACAGCCGGACCCGCGGCTTCCTGCTCGGCGCGACTTCCGGCCGCACGACCCTCAACGGCGAAGGGCTCCAACATGAGGACGGCAGCAGCCAAGTCGCAGCCTCGTTCGTTCCAAACTGCCGAAGTTACGATCCGACGTATGGCTACGAGCTGGCAGTAATCGTCCAGGATGGACTGCGGCGGATGCTCGCGGAGCAGGAAGACGCCTATTATTACATCACCCTCATGAACGAAAACTACCCGCATCCCGCGATGCCGCCGGAAGCGCGCGAGGGGATTCTCCGCGGCATGTACTTGCTGCGCGATGGAGGCTCGGGCGACGCGAAGCGCCCGCGCGTGCAGCTCTTTGGTTCGGGAGCGATCCTGCGCGAAGTGCAGGCCGCCGCCGATCTGCTTGCCGACGAATGGAAGGTGCGCAGCGACGTGTGGAGCGTGACGAGTTTCAACGAGCTGCAGCGTGACGGCGTCGCGGCTCGTCGTTGGAACATGCTGCACCCGCAAGCGCCGCCGCGTCTTTCCTACGTCGAGGAGTGTTTGCAAAATCGAACCGGACCGGGCGTGGCCGCTACCGACTACATCCGCACTTTTGCCGAGCAAATTCGTCCGTTCGTTGCTTCGAGCGGCTCGGCTGCCCTTGCGCGGCGTTACGTCGCGCTTGGAACCGACGGCTACGGCCGGAGCGACTTCCGGCGGAAGTTACGCGAGTTCTTCGAGGTCGACCGCTATTTCGTCACGCTCGCCGCGCTAAAAGCGCTCGCCGACGAGGGGACGATTCCACCCAAAACCGTGGAAAAGGCGCTCGAGAAGTATCATATTGATCCCAACAAGCCCAATCCAATCACGGTGTAGGCATGAGCGATACGGTTGAAATCCGCGTTCCCGATATCGGCGACTTCAAAGAAGTACCGGTCATTGAAGTGCTGGTCAAGCCCGGAGATCGAGTCAAGAAGAACGATTCGCTGATCACGCTCGAAAGTGAAAAAGCCTCGATGGAGGTTCCATCGGAGGTCGACGGCGTCGTGCAGGACGTGAAGGTAAAAGTCGGCGACAAAGTTTCCGAAGGCGTGTCGATCGTCGTTTTGAGCACCCAATCGGCCACGGCCGCGGCGACACCCCAAGCGCCGGCGGTGCAAAGC
>JBAVTZ010000020.1:0-24326 GCA_049696515.1 Candidatus Cybelea sp.
GCATATTGCGAGCACCCACCCACGGCGTACTCACGATCGGCACATCCGCGAGCATCGCTTCCATCAGCGCCAACGGCATGCCCTCGAACCATGAGGTCATGAGCACGAGGTCGGCACCGGGCAACAGTGCGGGGACGTCGGTTCGATAGCCCAAGAAACGGACACGCTCGTCGATCCCCAGGGCATGAGCGAGACCACGGAGCGTGACCTCGTTTTCGCCGGCGCCGGCAAAAAGAAGCACCGACTTCGCCTGCGTCTCGGGCCGCAGTGCGGCGAAGGCCCGCAGCGCTAAGATGTGGTTTTTCTGATACTCCATCCGGCCGATCAGCATGATCGCGAACTCCTGCCTCGTGACGCCGAGCCGGTCACGGGCAGCCTTACGATCGTTGGTCGCCCCATCCGAAGCTAACCCGTTCGGGATCACGACGACCTTCCGCATCGGTAGATGCTCGAACTCGCTGAGCCGCGTGCCCTGCTCCTTAAAGAAGGTTATCACGCGCGCGGTCATCCGATGTAACAGCCAGTCCGACGCGCGTTCCACCCGCGTCCGGCGAAAATCGCATGGGTTATGTTCGGTATGAACGATGAAGCGCGTCCCGGCCGCTAAGGCCGCGATGCGGCCCCAGTACTTGCCGACGTGGGTGTGCGTGTGCACGATATCGGGGCGATAGCGCCGGATCTGGCGAATTAGCCGCCACACAAAGAAACGATCCCGCCGCGTCTTGCGGGCGGCGTCCAGAACCGTAAACGGCAGCGCTTCGCGCGCATCGGGCGCCGGCTCGTAAATAGTCAGCAGCGCGGCGTCGATCTCGCGGGATGGTAGATGCTTAAGCAGCTCGACGATGAGCCGTTCGGCGCCGTAACCACGAACTGACGGCAAAATGTGAAGCACGCGCACGCTTTCAGTCACGCCGCACGGTGAAACAAAAACTCGCATAGGGTTTGAAAGAGCACGGCGACGTCCAGATACAGCGACCAATTCTCGACGTATTGCAGATCATACTCAAGCTTCTCGCCGACGGCCGACGTGTCCATGGTCCGCTTCATATGGACTTGCGCCCAGCCCGTGATCCCGGGGCGCACCAAGTGCCGTTCGTCGTAACGCGCCAGCGTTGTGCGGAACAAATCCACAAAGATCGGCCGTTCGGGACGCGGCCCGACCAGTGACATATCCCCCCAGAGTACGTTGAAGAGCTGAGGAAGCTCGTCGATACTGAAGCGTCGCAACAGCGCGCCCACGCGAGTCTTACGCGGGTCGTCCGACTTAACCCACACGGCGCCGATACCGCGCTCGGCGTCGAGGCGCATCGAGCGGAACTTTAAGATGCGAAACGATCGGCCGCCGATACCGACGCGGTCTTGAGCGTAGAAGATCGGCCAGCCGGAATCCAAAACGATAGCGATCGCCGCGGCCAGCATGACCGGAGCGAATAGCACCAGAGCGACGCAAGCGAACGCAATGTCCATGAGCCGCTTCAAGAGCTGCGTGCGCGGAGTGCACGCCCGCAGCCGAGCGGGTACGATCAGAACTTGGCGCCCGTCGGTCTGCAGCGAGACGTCGTAACAATATCGAATGGCGTTTGGCGGGGCGAAACTCAGTCGAATTCGCTCTGTTGCCGCCACCTCCAGGATGTGAGCGAGCAAAGGCGCCGGAATCATCTCGGTGAGAATCAGCGAATCGCACCCCCAGGTGCGGGCGTGATTGAACCATTCGATTCGTCGCAGATTGGGATCGCGGCTCAGGTCGATCTGCTTGAGTGCTTCCTCGGTGTCGTCTACCACGATGAGCAGCGTTTCGGAATCGTCGGATAACTCCAGATTTTCGAGCACCCGCTCGACGTGCTCGGCCGTCCCGACGATGCTGATTTTACGATGGCCTCGGAACCACTGTTTCTGGCGAATGGTGTGAAGCACGGCTCGCGACGTGCCAACCATAAGGATCGAAAAGAGCAGAGCGAATACCAGCGCAATGCGCGAGGTGGAAATTCCCGGATAGACCGTGAACAGGATCAGTTGCGGGATCGTGCCCAGCATCAGCGCCGCGACCGTGTAGTAGACTTCGTCCTTCATCGAGAGGGCGACCGTGCGCCGGTAGAGGCCGAGCCGATCGAAGACCAGCACCCAGAGACAGACGAAGACTACGTTGGCGATCAGCAGGTGCCCGACGATGCGGGCTGATTGCCAGTGGTGGAAGCCGATGAGCGTCCCCAGCGCCGAGGCAATGATAAATAGGGTCACGTCGTTGGCCAGCAAAATCGCAACCCATTTCGCGGGATTGGCTTGCGGTGCGCTGCCGGCGACGGACTTTCTGGCTAGGGTCGGGCGTTCAACGATGCGAGTTGCCATCGATGTTTAAATGATAAGCACGCGGCATGCCTAGGTCGCAGAGTCCTTAGCACCACTCCGAGTGACTCCCGGGGAACGGGACACAAGACCCTGTTGCAAAGGTCCCTCGCTTTGAGCAGTGTCGTCCTTATCGTCGGCCGCGCCAAAGCGTACGATGGTGACTGTGATGTCACAACTGACGCCGTACAGCGGCGAGGCCCCCTTAGCATATCCCGAGCCGGGGCAGTCACACCCGACCGACGGGCGTGATATCGAACGTCTCTATGCAGCCCTGCTCAAGCGGTGGCGGCTTTTTCTTGCGGTGGCCGGCGGCTTCGTTGCCCTGGTTGGAATCGTAACGCTGCTGACTCCGAAGTCCTACACTACGACGGTGCGCCTGCTGGCCGGCCGATCGGATACCACGGTCACCAACAGCGATAACGCCACCGCGCTGCCCGTGCTCAACGCCCTGGTCCTGCAAAGCGGCGAACAATCGGTTGAAACACTCGCCGACCTCGCACAGCAAAGCAACATAGCGGAGGCGGTGATCCAACAGCTCAACCTGAAGGCGTCGCCGCAAGCGCTGCTCTCCCGCGTGAGCGTCCGCCCACTCGTCAACACCGCGTTACTCGCACTGAATGTCGCATGGTCGTCGCCCGAGCAGTCCGCCCAAATCGCCAACGCGTTTGCCACTGCCTTCGTGGACCAAGAGCGCGACTTCGTACGCTCCGAGGCCGTCGCCGCGATGGGATTCTTGTCCAAAGAACTGCCCAACGCCGAGGCCAAGATGCAGCAGACGGCAACGCGCCTGGCTCAGTTTCAGTCAACCCACGGCTATATCGATGCCACCGCGCACGAGCAAGCGGTGGTCTCGCGCGTGGCCACGATGGACCAGCAGCTCGATCAACTGAACGTGGACTCCAGCGAGGCACAGGCGCTCCTTAAGAGCGTCGACAGTCAGCTAGCCGCGCTATCGAGCACCGTAGACAGTGCCAAGCAAGTGGATCAGAATCCCGTCTCTACCGACCTGCAGTCCAAACTTGCCGAGGTCAACACCGAGCTCTCCGAAGCCGAGCAAAAATATACTCCCGAACATCCCGCCGTAATCGCGCTGCGCCAGCAGCAAAAGGCGCTGCTCGCCCAGATTTCGGCGCAGCCATCGGCGGTCGTGGGTCAGACGACGGTGGCGCCCAACCCTCTTTACCAGAGTCTTCAGCAGCAAGCAGCAACCTATAAGGCTCGGATCCAGGGTGATCAAGGGCAAATGCATGCGCTGCAAGCTCAGCGCAAAGCATATCGGCCGACCGAAAAGTCGCTGCCGCAGCAAGCCGTCCAATTCGCCGCGATTCAGGAAGAGGCGAAACGCGCCGCCAGTGTCTATAACGCCCTAGAACAAAAGTACAACGACGCGCTTGTTGCGGAAACGACCGCAATCAGCGATATCGTGATCGTTCAGCCGGCCTCCGCCGACGCGGCGTCCAAACGCCCGAACCTGCGCACCAACCTGGCCATTGCCCTCGTGGTCGGCCTGCTGTTGGGGCTCGCAACGGTCTATATCCTCGATCTGATCGAAAACCGCGCCTCCCGCAAAGATTTCGCTAAGGTGTTGGGACTGCCGATCGTCGCGCGCATTCCCTCGTTCGACGCAAAACACCAGCGTGCGTTGCCCTGGGTCCAATCCATGACCGTCGAGGCGTTCCTCCACCTCTGCGTAACGCTTCGCCTCACCAGCCGTCCTCCGGTAAAGACTTTGGCGATTCTCAGCGCGCGACGCAGCGCGGGCAAGTCCACCGTGGCCTACCATCTCGCCAAGAGCCTCGCAACTTTGCAGCCGGGCATCCTGCTGGTGGACGGCGATCTGCGCCAGCCCACCATTCACCACCAGGCGAGCTGTCCAAACGAGATGGGATTGAGCGACGTCTTGAACGGCTCTGCCGCCCTTGACGAAGCCGTGCAGCATGTCGCCCCCGGTCTCGACGTCCTTACCAGCGGCCCCGACATGCCCAACCCGATATCGGCCCTCGAGTCGCATTTTGACTCGGTAATGGAAAACGCTCGCAGCGCCTACAGCATGATCATCGTTGATACGCCGGCCCTCCGTGCGGTCTCCGATGGCTTCATGATCGCAGCAAATGTGGACGGCTCCCTTATGATCGTGGCGGCCAACGAAACCGAGGAGAGCGAAGCCCGCGGTGCGGTCACCGAGTTGCACTCGCTTGGGATTGACAACGTTCTCGGGATCGTCGTCAACAAAGACGCCGTCAAGATAAACGACTACGACGACTACTTCGCCCGGATGCACCGGGCCCTGACGGCAGGCCCGGCATGACCGGCGTTACCGTTATTCTGCCGGCCTACAACGAAGGCAGCGTCTTTGCCGCCTCGTTGGCCTCACTCGCCGACTACTTTGCCATGCATAGCGGCGCCGGATACGACTTTCGCTACATCGTCGTGGATGACGGGAGCAGCGACGATACCTACGAGGCGGCGCAAACCTTTGCGCGCTGGCGCACCAACGTCCGCGTACTGCGCCACGAAGCCAATCGCGGCCTCGGCGCGGCGCTTCGCACCGCATTCCAGGCGGTCGAGACGGAGCTTGCGGTCGTGCTGGACGCAGATTTGAGCTACACGCCGACGGTCGCCATGCAGTTGATCGAAGCCTTGGAACGTGAGAAGGCCGATATCGCTTTGGCCTCCCCTTACGCAACCGGCGGTTCCGTCGTTAACGTGCCTCCGGTTCGCCGCATCCTGAGCCGGGAGGCCAATCGTCTCCTTTCGCTCTCGACCGGAGGTCGCTACGCAACCATAACCTGCATGGTCCGCGCTTACCGGGCGTCGGCGATTAAACAACTCGAGTTCCAAAGTAACGGAATGACCGCGACCGCGGAAATGCTCCTCTCCGGCGTGCGCAAGAAGTTGCACGTAATCGAAGTGCCCGCGCGTCTGCAATGGAGCGACGAGCGCCGCGCCAGCCGTCGCGGATTCAACCTCCTTAGACTTTCGTCGCAGGTAACTACGACGTTTCTTCTGGCCTGCCGCCATCGCCCTTCGCTATGGCTCGCTCTGCCTGGTCTTTTCCCCGGTTTACTCCCACTCGTCGTCGCTTTGCTCGTCATCCTGCGCGTCAAGCCAAACGTGCTTGCCGTTGGAACGACCGCGACCATCGTCGTTCAGTACACCAGTCTCGCCCTCTTTACCGGGCAGATCACCACCTTTCTCGGACGCAGACTTCACCAAAAACGCAACCTTCAATCGAATGGAGTTACGAATTAATGGCTACGACCTTCCCCCTGGCACCGCATAGGACGCTTCCTTCCGACCAAGACGCAACCGGCCGTACCCTCGGCGACGACGAGATTGCGGCAGTTTCGCTCGCCCTTCGGAGCGGCACGCTGACCAGCACCAAAGGCACCTTCGTTTCGAAGCTAGAGTCCGCGGTTGCGACGATGATGGGCGCAAAGCACGCTTATGCCTGCTCGTCCGGAACCGCCGCGATTCATTGCGCGATAGCGGCACTCGACCCGAATCCCGGCGACGAGATCATTACGACCCCGATTACCGACATGGGCGCCTTGTCGCCTATTCTCTATCAGGGAGCCATTCCGGTCTTCGCCGACGTGGACCCTGCCACGTGCAACGTTACGGCCGCAACCGTCGCCGATCGCATCACCGATCGTACTAAGGCGATCATCGTGACCCATCTCTTCGGCAACCCGTGCGAAATCGACGAAATCGTCGCGCTGGGGCAGCGCCACGGCATTCCGGTGATTGAAGACTGCGCGCAGGCATTTCTGGCCGCATACAACGGAAACTTCGTCGGCACGATCGGAAAGATCGGATGCTTCAGCCTGCAGCAGGGCAAGCACATCACCACCGGCGAGGGCGGCGTGCTCGTGACCAACGACGACGAGCTCGCTCGCCGGATCTACCTCTTCATCAACAAGGCCTGGGGTTATGGCGATCCGCGCCCCGACCACTACTTCCTCGCGCTGAACTACCGCATGTCCGAGCTCTGCGGCAGCGTAGCCTACGCCCAGCTCCACAAGCTGCCGACGGTCGTGGCGCGCCGCCGGATGCTCGCCGAGCTGCTCACCAAAAAGCTTCGTTCCCTGCAAGGCATCATGACGCCGATGGTGCTGCCCGGCGCCCAGCACAGCTATTGGAAATACTGCATCCGTACGGCCGGATCGCTGCCGTCGGCCGCAGTTCTCGACATCGCCAAGTTCCTCAAAGAGCGCGGAATCGTCAGTGCACCGCGTTACATTCAAAAACCGGCCTTCATGTGCGAGGTCTTCCAGCGCCGCAAGACTTTTGGTACCAGCGGGTACCCATTCACGCTGGCCCAGCCCAGTGCCATTGATTACCGCCCCGAGCGGTTCCCCGGCGCCGCCAGCGCTTTGGAGCGCATTCTGGTCGTACCTTGGAACGAACGTTACACCGAAGCCGACGTCGAGTACATCGCTGAGGCCCTGTCCTTAGCCGTGGACGCGATCACCTGGAGGAAAGCAGCATCATGAGACCCTTGCGTTTTGCCATTGCCGGTACCGGCGCGATCGCACGCGCCTACGAAGCGGCCTTCAGCGAGCTGACCTCGGCGAAGATCGTCGGCGTTTGCGACGTACAGCTATCGGCCGCCCAAGACTATGCTAAGCGTGTCGGCTGCAAGGCCTATCCGACCGTCGAAGCCTTACTGGCGGAGGCCGAGTTCGACGCTGCGGTCGTCTGCACGCCGCCGGCGACGCACGAGGCGATCGCGACCGCGTTACTTCGCGCCGGGAAGCACGTGCTTTGCGAAAAGCCGCTCGCGATCGACGTGACCGCGGCGAAGCGCATGATAGCCACGGCCGACAAAGCCGGCAAGATCCTCACCATGGCCTCGAAGTTCCGTTACGCGGCCGACGTCCGAAAGGCGCGTGAGATCGTGAAGGCCGGTGCGATCGGTGAGCTCGTCTTTGCAGAAAACGCCTTTACCTCGTACGTTGACATGCGTCACCGCTGGAACTCGAATGCCGCGGTCAGTGGCGGCGGCGTGCTGATTGACAACGGTACGCACGCGGTCGACATCTTACGTTACTTCATGGGGAACCTCTGCGACATCCAAGTCGTCGAAGGGCGCCGCATGCAGGGCTTGGCTGTCGAGGACACGGTTCGCCTATTCGTCCACAACGACGAGGGCGTCATGGGTGCGGCCGATCTTTCCTGGAGCATCGACAAAGCACTCGAAACCTTCCTGCGAATCTACGGGAGCACCGGTACGGTACTCGTCGGCTGGAAGGAATCACGCTTCCGCCGCCACGGTGAAGCCGATTGGCATGTCTTCGGGCGCGGCTACGACAAGATCCAGGCGTTCCGCGATCAGCTGGATAATTTCTGCGCCGCAATCCACGGCGTGGCCGAGCTTCTCGTAACCTCCCAGGATGGATTGGCGTCCGTGCAGGTGATCGAGGCGGCTTATGCCGCGCTGGCCTGCGCTCGTTGGGAGCGCATCGGTAACCAGCTCGAGCAGATGGAGCTCCCGTCGCTTCGTTTGACCGAAAGGGCAGCTTCGTAGGATGGCAATACACCCCACGGCGATCGTCGAACCCGGCGTGACCATCGGCCGGAATACGGCGATCTGGGATCACGTTCATGTGCGCCACTCCACCCGGATCGGCGCCGACTGCATCGTTGGCGAAAAAAGCTACATTGCATACGGCGTTGAAATCCACGACTTGGTAAAGATCAACGCTTTCGTTTACATCTGCACCGGCGTCACTATCGAGCGGGGCGTCATGATCGCAGCCGGCGTCACCTTTACCAACGATCGTTTTCCGCGCGCGGCCACGCCGGCATTCGACCGCCTCTTGTCGTCGGATCCCGACGACCACACGCTCAATACCGTTGTACGTGAGGGCGCCACAATCGGCGCGCAGGCCACCATCGGGCCGGGCCTGACGATCGGGCGTTTCGCAATGATCGGTATGGGTTCGGTCGTTACTCGCGACGTCCCGGACTTTACGCTCGTCGCCGGAAATCCGGCCCGGGCCGCCGGTCACGTCTGCATCTGCGGACAGCCGCTCGTATCGCAGGCGGAAACGCCTTCGCGCGAGGCAACCCTTCGCTGTGGATCGTGCGCCACCGAATACGCCTTAGAAGGATCCATCGTCCGCGAGCTGGCCGCACGGAACTGCTCATGACGCGCTTCGGTATCGTCGGCGGCGGTCTCCTCGGGATGACGCTCGGGTGGAACCTCGCAAAAGCCGGTCACGAGGTCACGATCTTTGAAGGCAGCGCGCGCTGCGGCGGTCTCGCCGGCCCGTGGGAGCTGGACGACGTGATGTGGGATCGCCACTATCACGTCACCCTCGACAGCGACACCGTGCTGCGCCAACTGTTGCAGGAGCTGGATCTTGAAGAAGAGCTCCAATGGGCGAAGCCGGGCACCGGTTTTTTTGTGAACGGCAAGCTGTACCCGTTCTCCAATGCTCTGGACTACGCTCGCTTCCCACCACTCTCGCCAGTGCAAAAGTTTAGGCTCGCGACCACGATTCTCAAAGCGGCGCGCATCCAAGATTGGCGGCCGCTCGAGAACGTCACCGCGGTCGAGTGGTTGACCCGCCACAGCGGTCGCAGAACCGTCGAGCAGATCTGGCTGCCCTTACTACGCGCGAAACTGGGACCCCATGCGAATCGCGCCTCAGCAGCCTTCATCTGGGCGATCATCGCCCGCATGTTCGCCGCCCGCGGCAGCGGGCCGAACCGCGAGCTCTTCGGCTACGTCCGAGGCGGCTACGATCGCACGCTGCGCCGGTTCGAAGAACGATTAGCGGCGCGCGGAGTCGAGATTCAAACCTCCTCGCGTATCGAACGCGTCGTGCCCCTCCCCGACGGCGTCGGAGTCGCGACGGGATCGCAAATGCACCATTTCGATCGAGTGGTCGTCACCCTTGCATCCCCGCTTGCCGCACGCCTCTGCCCGACCCTGGACGATAGCCAGCGTTCTCTGGCCGCCGGAGTCGAATATCAAGGAATTATCTGCGCCTCGATTCTATCGGACGCGCCGCTTACCCCGTACTATATTACGAACATCGCCGACGCCACCATTCCGTTTACAGCCGTGATCGAAATGAGCGCCCTGGTAGATCGTCGCGAATTCAAAGGCAAGTCGTTAATCTACCTTCCGAAGTACGTTGCTTCCGACGACCCGGCCTTTTGCTTGAGCGATGCCGAGATCGAAGAGACGTTCCTCTCCGCATTGCAGCGGATGCACCCAAGCTTCGCCCGCTCCTCCGTGCGCGCGTTTAAAGTCTCCCGGGTGCCGCACGTCTTTCCGATCCCGACCGTCGGTTATTCACACCGGCTGCCACCCATTCGCACCAGCATCCCCGGGCTCTTCGTCGCGAACAGCGCGCATATCGTCAACGGCACGCTCAACGTCAACGAAACCGTCAAGCTGGCGAACGCGCTCACACCCGCGCTCCTTTCGCCCTATGCACTGCCGATCGAAAAGTTATTAATTGCATGAAGGCCTCACTCTCTCTCGACCTCGACAACAAGTGGTCGTACATGAAGACCCACGGCGATTCGGCTTGGGAATCGTTTCCCTCGTATTTGCCGCTGCTGGTACCGCGCGTGCTCGACCTCTTGGAAGAGCGCGGCCTGCAAATAACCTTCTTCATCGTGGGCCAAGATGCGGCGCTCCCGCAGCACGCCGGCCTGCTGGGCGAGATTTCCAAGCGCGGGCACGAGATCGGCAATCATTCGCACTATCACGAACCCTGGATGCACCGGCGCGGGATAGCCGCCATCGAGGACGAGTTGGCTCGCGCGGACGAGGCGATTGAGCAAGCAACGGGAAAACGGCCCCGCGGCTTTCGTGGCCCCGGCTTTACTCGCTCGAACGAGATCCTGGAAGTGCTTCGGCGTCGCGACTTTCTCTACGACGCATCCTCGCTCCCGACTTTTATCGGACCACTGGCTCGAGCCTATTACTTCCGTAGCACGGCGCTGAGCCCCAGCCAACGCGCGGAGCGCGAGGATTTATTCGGCGGCTTAGGCGATGGCTTTCGCCCGAATCGCCCGCATACGATCGCTCTGCCCAATGGATCCATCGCCGAAATTCCGGTCACGACCTTTCCGATCTTTCGCGTCCCGATTCACATCAGCTACGTCCTCTACCTCGCTGCCGTATCGCCGAAACTCGCGCTGGCGTATTTTCGCGCAGCCGTGCTGGCCTGCAAGCTCACCGGCACCGAACCCTCGATCCTGCTGCATCCGCTGGACTTTCTCAGCGGCGACGAGGCTCCCGAACTGCGCTTTTTCCCCGGAATGAGCATGAACCCGGAGACGAAACGACACGTCCTGCTTGAATCCATTGACGTGCTAACCAAGGCTTTCGACGTCCGGCCGGTCATCGAAATGGTCAACGCGCCGCCCGCGGTCGAGCGTTCGCGCGAGCCTGCGATGGGACTGCGCGAGCTTCCATAAGGCGCGATTCCCCTACGGCTGCTTGCTAGGTACAGCAAAGCAGCTTGCACTGTTTAGGAAGCCTACGTATAATGGGCCCTTAGGTTTGACAGCGTCAGCCGCGACTTTTGTCGCGGCGCAGAAAGGGCTTTTTAGAATGCGGGGCCTCGATGCAGCGGAGGTTGCCCTTGTTTCACAGGCGGGATTTGAGGGGCTCGAGGCTTCGCGTCGCAAAAGGGTTGAAGCACACCTCGGCCGCTTACTGCGCGCCGTTTCGGCACATGGCTGGATTCTGGGTCTCTTCGATGCCGATCGTGATCTCCTCGCCTTCGAAGCTTCCAAACCGGGCGTGGATCAGCGAACGGCCCTCACATTCCTATGCATGGTCCCCCTCCCGGTCTCACCAGCTCCGGTTTCCCTGAAAGCCACCTCGCCACGCGAAGAAAAACTCCCCGCCGCCATCGGCACCGCGGTCGCGCTCGACGCTAAACGTTCGCTGGCCTTAATACTGGTCCGGCCACAAGATTCGGAACACACCTGGTCCGAATCAGCCGCGGCGATTCAATACGGCGCCGGCCAAATCGCGGAAGAGATCGCCGCCCTTTCGCAACCGAAGGAACAACCAGCCACTGCAGCGAGCGGCCCGCAAGGCTTCTTCCTTTTAACTCCCCAACTCGAGGTCGAGCTCGCCTGGCATCCTCACGACACCGCCTCAATCGCTCTCGCTCGGCTCGTTCAACCGCGAGCTCGCCGGCTGCCGCTCTTCCTCGAACGGCCCATACGGCGACTGACCTCTTCCTGGAATTTCTCGCGAATCGGTACCTGCGACGCCGGTACGGCTTACCCAATTCGCGGTCTGAGCCTTCGCGTCGTGCCGATGCGCGGCAACGAGGTTTTCATCGGAACGTTTCTGGACCGGCATAGAGACGATAGCCCCGTTGCCGCGGCCGCGTCGGCCTTTCGCGTCTCGCAGCGGGAACTGGAAGTGCTCCACGCCTTGCTCGATGGACGCACAATCGCCGAGATCGCGGCGGAGCTCAGCTTGGCCGAGTCGACCGTCAACGATCACATTGCGCGCATGATCGCCAAAACAAACTCTCGCAATCGCATCGAGATGGCTTCGACGCTGCTCGGCTGGCCTTCCATGCGCCCGCAAATGCGTGCAGCGCTCGCGACTCCAAACGCGGCCGGCACGGAACCAGCGGCAACCGAGGAGAGCGAGGCGAATCCCCGGGCACGCGTTTCGTGGCGCTATCCCATCGCCGCAAACTTTCCTCCGCAAGAACCAAAACGCTAGACTTGCCGAGCAGACCAACCACCGATCGTTCCTGCTGCGTCTGATACGTTCTTACTACGCCGGACGATGGTAACGGCACCGTAACGTCCTAGTTAGTGCGTCAATGGTCTCAAGACCCGCGATATTCGGACCGAAAGACTCACAGGAAAACCGGGTTGTACCCGGTCCCACGTAATGGCAGACTTAAACAAATGCCGCGCGCTTATTGCCCGGCGCATTTTAGCGTACCGGGATCCAGGAGTCAGTCTTACATGGAGTCTTTTACAGGATGATTACTACTAATAGGTGCCTCCGCGTGCTAATTATCGAGAAGCAGATGCTTTTTGCAAAAGCGATCGCGCAGGTACTTTCAGTCGACCCAGATATCAAAATCGCCGGAATCGCGCCCAACCGCGAAACTGCTCTGCTTGCTAAGGATGTCGACATCGTGATCATCGACATCGACACCGAAGAGATCGACGACGTGGTCGAGCACTTCAAAAGCAAGTCCCCCGACGTAAAGATCTGCGCCCTTTCGGCACACACGCAAGGCGAGCTGATGCAGCACTGTCTGGCCGCCGGCGCCGATGCCTACATCGTAAAGGATTCTTCTCTTCAGGAACTGGTCGCGGCAATCAAGACCCTCGGCGAAGGCTCGAGCTACGTCGACCCGCGGGTCGCGGCCTCGCTGCTTCGGCGCCGCGGCCCTTCAAAGCGCCTGACCAACGAGCTCTCTCCGCGCGAGCGCGAGATCATTCGCCTCATTGCGCAGGGTCTCTCGAACCGCGATATCGGACGACGCTTGGTGTTATCTGAGAAGACGATTAAGAATCACGTCAGTCATATTTTTGCGAAAATCCACTGTACGGCTCGCTCGCAGGCCGCGGTACACGCGATTCGGATTGGGCTGGCGTAGCCGCGCTAACGCTCCATGCCGCGCTGACGAGCAGCCCAAGCAATCCTAGCCAGGTGGCTAGCTGAGGTGCGAACACCGTACGAGTGAGCGCCGGAGTAGCCCTGAGGTATCTCCCCCAGGCTGCCGGCGAAAACTCGTCCGGTAACGCGCCGAAGTTGTGGGTTACAAGTGCAGCGGCAGCCGGCGGCCCGGCGTGCTGCATCGACACAAACACCACGATCGCGGCTAAAGCGCCGCCTGCAGCCAAGGCCATGCGCCGGTTCATACGCCCCTGCGTTACTGCGAACAGACCGCCCATCACCCCCGCGGCGTTGATCAAGACCACGACCGGCCGAGCCGGCTGCGTCCAAACCGTTATCAGCAACGCTAGCGAAACCCCCGCGAGCACCATCAGCGCGCTCCCGCGTGCTCTGGCGGCAATAAGCAGCGCTACCGGTAACGCGATGAGCATCTGAATATCGTGCAGGTAGATCCCCAAAAGAAGTACAGCCGCCGGTGGTAAGAGCGGCAAGATTTCTCGATTTCGCCCGCCCGCGGCCAGCTTGCCGGCGAGTAGAATTCCGAAGGCGGCGATGCCGACGAACCATATCTTTCCGATAAGGAGCGCCAGATTCGGACCGGCACCGATGACGTACAGCAGCCGGCTCAAGCTATATTGGTCGGAAGCGACCAGCTCGGCATTTGCAAGCAGCGGCAGCACGTGGGTAAAGTACTCCAGGTTTCGCGTGATGCCTAATCCGGCGACGCTTATTGCCGCAAGCGACAGAGCGGAGATTGCAATTGCTGCGCGCGAGCGAGGAGCGAAGATGAAGACGGCTAATGCGGCCGGCAGTCCGACGTTGGGCTGGATCAGCGCCAGCGCTACCGCGACTCCCGCCGCGCCCCATCGCTGCTTGGCCAAAAAATAGGCGGAAGCGCAGATTGCCAGCATGGCAAAAGGTGGAATTTCGCCGTAAGCAACGTTGAGCAGCGTCAGCGGCGCCAGCGCCAGCAAGATCGCGGGGGCCGACGCCGGGATCACCTCTGCCAAGCAGATTGCGCTCAGTATTGACGCCAGCGCAAGCAGAACCGCAAAAAGCTCGGCGGCTCGTTTAGCCGGCAACGCCGAAAGCCCGGCGAAGGGAACCAGCACATATCCGGGGAGTGGGGCAGGTTCGACATAGCCCGACGGCATCTGCACCGGCTCGAGGGCCCGTTCGCACGAACGCAAAGGCTCGACGCGGTACGGATCCTGCCGCTCGCGCACGGCAACGCCGGCACAGTAGAATGCTTTGAAGCTTTGGCGCTGGACGTTACCGCGCTCTGCCAGCACGAAGGTCGTGAAGGCGAGCAGCAGCGCGAGACCGGCAAAGGCCACCCGGGTGGCGGTTTTCCCCATGCGCTAAGCATACGCCCAGGAGCGTCGCCCGCGCGAGAGGCCCACCGGGCAGGCTTCTAGCCAAATGGCTCAGGTGTTCGGCAGGGACCTTCGACAGCGTCTCATGGTCCAGGCTGACGTAGGCGCGCCGGACGGCGAATAGTATAATTCGTTTCGGTGACGCAAGCAGAGCGAGTTTCAGCAACGGCGCTGCGCCGGCCGTCGTTAGCCTTGATTGCGCTCGGCGTCAACTTGGCAATGACGCTGCCGCTTGCGTTGGTGCTCAATCTTTGGCAGGACGAAGCCTATACGCTCCACACGACGAGTGCCGGCGTTGCTTACGCGTTTACGCACGCGATCAGTTTTGAGCAGAGTGCGCCACTCTATTTTGTGCTGCTTACGCTGTGGCGGCATTTCGGCGATAGCCTCTTCTTCTTGCGACTATTCTCGGTGTTGTGCATCGCCGGGAGCGTTGCGCTGGTACCTTCGCTCGCGCGCCGGTACGTCCCGAAGGCCAACCCAGTATTGGTCACCGCGGTCGTCGTCTGCAATCCGGTCGTCGTCTGGGCGGCAGTCGAAATGCGGCCATACGCGCTGATCGTCTTCCTCTCCGCGCTCCTTTTGCTCACCTACCACCAGGCCTTTGCCGGCCAGCGTCCGAGGGCCGGGAGCACCGTGGCCTACGCCGCGTGCGTGATCCTGGCGCTCTACACCCAATACTATATGGCGTTTCTGATAGCCGGGCAGGCGGTCACGACGCTGTTCTTCTACCGCCGGTCTTTGCTGCGCTTCGTCCTCGCCGGCGCCGCCGGTCTCGTGGCTTTCGCGCCCTTGATCGCCATCGTTCCCGGACAAGTGCAGAATTTCAAAGATGGCTTCGCCCCGCCGTCGCTAGCGCATTCATTCGTAAGCGTGAGCGGGGTCTTGCTGCGTTACGTCTTACCGTTGCCCTTCCCGCACGCGAAGCTCATCTACGCCGTGCTCTTTTTCCTGATCGCGATCGCGATCGTCATACTCCGGCCGCGGTTCACCTCGAGCGTCAACGGCTCGATCCTCGTTACCACCGCCTGCGCCTTCATTCTTTTTGCGGTCGGGACATACGTCGTGGGCGTGCATGTATTGAATCGGCACGTCGCCTCGCTCTTTCTGCCCGCCACGCTCAGCGTCTTTGCTGCGCTCTCCTTCTTGCGTTCGCCAAGTCGCGAGCGCGCGGCAGCGGTGTGGTCGGGCGTCGCAATCGTTCTCTCTTTAACCGTGCTCGTGCAAGCCTATGGCGCGCTCGCCAAAGCCGGCGACTGGGTGCGCGTTACGGCATACGTTCGCGCTCACGAGACGCCCGGGGAACCAATCGCCATCTTTGAGGCAGAGAACGCCCTTCCGTTCGAATATTATTACGACGGCCCTAACCGCGTCGTCGCGGTGCCTCGCGCGGTCGACTTTCGTCGCTACCAGGTGGCCCAGTTCGTCATACGCAGCCAAGCGCAGCTGCAAACCGTGATCCCTCCGGCACCGCGCCTCTGGTTGATCACGGCCGGCGAGTGCACGTCTTCGAACGTCCAGTTTGGCTGCGCAACGCTCGAACGGTTCGTCTCTCAGCGCTACGCGGTGAAGTCCGACGCAACTTTCTACGGCTCGCGGGTACGTCTGCTCGAGCGTCGAAACTCGAGTTCAGCTGGCCACTAGCTAGCTGGATGTACAGGCAAGCGAGCCACTGAGCCGATTTTGGGGGCCCCGCCCCGAAATTCGGTCCCGCGCTGGCATAATTCAACGGGGAGGTGTAGTCTGGGGGCGTATATAGTCAATTAGTACTACGGCACGGCCCCCTTTATAGGGAAAGGATAACTAGAGTGGCATTCTTCTTCGCACTTTTACTTGGATTTCTTCAGGTTCATCCGGTGGACACGCCCGGAGGTCCGATCCTCTGCGTTCCGAGTTCGCATTCCAGTGTTGCGCTCGTAATTACGGGGCGTGAAACTACCTAAATATTCTGACGATATAAAAAAGGTATAGACTACCGCGCGGTCTAACCTGAGGCACAAACTGAACTGAGTTGTGCCGCGGGGCCCCTACCATTGGTAAGGAGTAAGCATTGGAACCGCGTGAGTTTTATCTAAGGGGCCAGCTTACGGCATGCATTCGGGAAACCGAGCATTCGTTGGCGGCCCAGGACCGCATCCTCCGCGCCCAGGCGTTTATTCGCCTGGCGCGTTATCGTGATGCCCTGGCGGTAGTCGCGGACGTCGGGGGAACGACACCTGAAGAAAAGGCGCTATTAGCAGCCTTAGAGTCATCATGCCATTCGTTTCAAGGTTCGCCCGCAATGGCTCGCCGTGTTCTTCTCGGCATTCCGCGCCAGATGTGGAGCGAGGAGACCCAGTTCGAGATCGGTTATGCCCGAATGCTGCTCGCGTGGATGGAAGATGCTCCCGACGCGATGGATCACGCGCTTCACGAGGTTGAGGTTGGCCCCGAATCGCACATATACGGGCGCTGGCTCTATGCGCGCTCGTGGGTCGCGGCGCTGCGCGGAGATTTCGGCGAGCAGCTGAAGCTGCTCGAGCAGGCGATCGAACATATCGCCGAAACGCCGGCCGCCTATGACGTAACGCTCCTGGCGAGTGCCACGCGGTCGCTAGTCCATCTGCTTCGAGAAATCTCGGCCCCAGCTACCTTCGAGTTCGGCGTCCGAATGGCAGAGTCAATACCGTGGACCGAAGATCTCGAGTACGAGCGTTTCCTTACCTTTCGCGGTCTTGCGTGGGCATACGCGCTGCGCGGCTTGCACGAAAAGGCGTTCCACTATGCATACTTCGCCCGCGATATCGCGCCCTCGGTCATGTGGGTAACGGCCTGTTATGCTGACCAGGCGTACCTCGCTCGAATGGCCGGCGAGAACCGCAGCGCCGACGCGCTGCTCCGTCACGCGGTGGCATGCGCTCAGGAAACCGATTGGACATCTCCCGGAGAAGAACGCGTCGCTATCCTTAATCTCATCGAGCTTGTCGCCGATCGAGATCTCGCTGCGGCCAATCGTCTCTTGAACATCTACGATGGCATTCCGGTAACGCTTGCGCCGCGGCTTGCATTGGCTCGCGATCGGCGATTGCATGCAATGGAAGAGTATGCGCGCGGCAACGTCCTCGCCGCGTCTGGCGACCGGGCTGCGGCGGTGGGCCTTCTCAGCAGTGCGTATGCGATGTTCAGCTCGATCAACTACGCCTGGCGCGCCGCGGCTGCGGCCCTCCGCCTTCACGCAATGACCGACGACAATGCCTGGCTTGCTCGCGCCAGCGAAGCGGTGACCGATTTTTCGGAAAGCTCGGTCGCGCGCGACATTCGCCGCAAGGCCGCCGGCGCCGAGGATCCGCGCTTCGCGACCCTCACCCCTGCGCAGCGTCGCGTCTTTGAGATGATCTGCGAGGGGCTGACCGATAAGCAGATCGCGCAGAACCTTCAGATTTCGCCCGATACGGTTAAGAACCACGCGGCCCGCGTGCGGGTGGCCTTCGGGGTTCATTCGCGCGCCGCGCTGATCGCAGCAATCCACCGCAAGGCCGTTTAGCTAAGCCCGATAGGCCAATCTACCCGGCGCGAAGGACTCCTGCACCGGCGCCGGCGCGCCTCCTGGACGTTGCGCGAAGTTCGCGCCGGACATAGCATTTAAGCATGGCCTTTCCGTCCTCCGTGGCGTTTATCGCGCTGTGCGCTTTCGTTCCCGCGACCGCCCTCGCCGGGCAGCCGTCCATGCCCGCGACGCCCGCGGGCCAAACCATGCCTGCGATGCCCTCGAGCCAAACCATCATTCATCCGGGCGACCAAATCGGCGTCCTGGTTTTTGGTGATCAGACTCTCACCCAGAACGTCATGGTTCTGCCCGATGGGACAATTGATTACCCGCTGATCGGCCGCCTGTCGGTGGCGGGAAAGACGCCAAGCCAAGCGGCAACGCTGCTCACCATGCGACTGAAAGAGTACGTTCGCCACCCCGTTGTGACGATTTCGATCGTGCAGCTCGGTCTGCCCAACGTACTGATTTTAGGTGACGTCAAGACGCCGGGCAAATACCAGCTGCGTTCGGACGCCAAGCTGACCGATGCGATCGCAGCGGCGGGCGGCATCGCGAACGCTAACGGCGCCTTTCCGGACGCACGCGTCGCCGACTCAAACGGCAAGGTTACCGTCGTTTCGCTGCAGGCTTTGTTGCAGCGCGGAGACACCTCGCAAGACATTCGACTCGGAGAAGGCTCGGTTGTATACGTGCCCGGCCCAATCCACTTTACGGTTGACGTAGCCGGCGCTGTGGATCACCCCGGCGACGTCCAAGTGAACGAGGGCGACCGCCTCTCGGTCGCAATTGCACGAGCCGGGAACAGTCAAAACGCACAAGCCGACCTCAACCACATTCGGATTATTCGCACCGCTCCCAACGGCACGCAGACGACCTCCGAAGTCAACCTGTATCTAGCGCTCAAAGGCGGCGACGAGAGTGCCGACGTTGCGTTGGAAAAGGGCGACGTCATTTACGTTCCGCAGGCTTCGAAGCATACCGACATCTTCGGCGGCATTGGCGACGGCCTGCTCTACATTCTCACCCACTTCATTCCTTAAAAGACCTCTCATCAGGGAAAAACGAGCCCGCCGGAACGGGCTCGTTTTTTTATCCGGGCGTACTCGTCTGGGCAGGTTACTTGGTGCTGACCGCCGCACCGATCGGCTCGGCGAGGCTGCTGCTGTTATTGAAGTTCGTCGGCGTACCGCCGGCATCGAAAGCCCAACGATAGGCAGTGCTGGTTCCCGAAGCGCAAGTCCCTTCGTAATCGGGTCCCGCAAGGTATTTCTCACCGTTGGCGGCGATCACGCCTTGAACCAGATCGCAAACCGCGCCGCCTTGAGAGTTCGAGAGATTGGTCGTGCCGGTGATCGTTGCGGTCGAGCCGGAAACGGTGACCCAGTAGACGCACGAGGCGGTCGTGCCGCCGCACATTTGATCGCCCAGGGCAAGGTAGTTGCCCGCGTTGTACCACTGAATGAAGCCCGCGAGATGAAGCGTTCCCCCGCTCAGACTGATGGTCTCGGTGTTGCTGCTGCCGGCGGGGAGTTCGCCAAGATAGCTGATAGCACGACTGGAATCGGTACCGTCGAAGAAGAGGTTGCCGCTGGGATCGTAGCCGACGAAGAAATATTCGAAGATGTTGCCATTCGTATACGGCGTCCCGGTCCCCGTGGCATTGTGGAAGATCTCGATGTTGCCGGCGCTCCCAGTGGCATCTTCGATATTCCCAACGGCGAGGTCGCCGTTGGTCTTGTTGACGGCGCAACTGGCGGGAAACTCATTAGGCACGCTCAAGGTCTTCAAGAGCGTACCGGTGCGTGAGAAGAGTTCCATCTGCTGCGCTCCGGTATCCGAAATCCAGATGTTCCCGCTGGTATCCGAGCACATGCCTTCGGGCGTGGTGAACCCTGTCAGCGAGCCCTTGAGGACCATCGCAGGCATCGTGTAGATGTTGACGTCGTCGGCGCCGTAGTCGGAGATGAAGAGCAGCCGGGGAGCTCGCTTCGCATCCGGTGAGACCCACGATTTCCGGTGGTCCGGATGCATCACCGCAACCGACTTCGCCGCCAGACTTGGGACCATTCGCAAGTGGAGGGAACCGTTGCGATGCAGGCCTACCTGAGCCGCGTTTAGCGCCGTCGGCGAGAGTGCCGATGAGACTGAGCCGCCCCCGTTACAGGCCGCAAGGATGGCGGCGGCCGAGATGACGAGTGCGTATCGGGCTGTAGAAGAGATCTTCATTCAAAAGTGCTCCTTTCGAAATTAGCTTTCGTCCGTTAAAAGAGCTGGATCCCGCCCTAGCCTTCAAATGAACGCTTCCTTCACCTGCAGGCGCCACACAAGCGGCTTTACGGAGCTGATTTGCGCAGGATTCTTCCCGTTTTGACGACTTCGAAGGCAGAGCCAGGCACGTTCTTGAGCTGATCGAGATCGCTATCGTTCCAACACGACGATGCTTTGCCGCCTTCACCTTGAAAATACCAGTTCGTGCCGTTGTCGGCCACGAACATGCCGTACGTCTTCATCGCAACCGCAATTACGTGAGCTTGCCCGGTGATACTGGAGATATCGTACCCGGCCTTCATCCGCAGGCGCAATCCCATCGGAGGCAAGCTTCGTTTTCGGCTGTCGCTCGCGTAGTGCGTCGCAGGATGGATGTAGCCTTCTTGAGTTGCCGCGAACGTTACGCGCAACGCGTGGTTAATCGCGCCCGCCTTTACTTCGTCGCACTTGACCAGCGCGGGAAGGATCGGTAGCCCAGCCGCATCGGCCGAGGTCCAGCCGTTAGGGCGCAGCTTGTTGGTATCGAGCGGAAAGACGGCCCCGGAGCCGGCCTGCCACTTCTTCCCGCCGTCTTTCGGATAGGCGTCCCACATTTCGTAAAGCTTGCATTTCCCTTGTTCCAAGACGAGCACGTGCCGGTCGCCGGTGGCATGGCGCCCACCTTCGATTTGCGCGTTTGGCGGAATCGGATAGGGTCCCCGATTGCTCTGCGACACGTAGAGGAAGCGCACCGGTACTTTCTTCTGCGTGCTCGGCACGATGTTGAACGGAATACCGTAATGCGGATCCTCGCCAAAATCGGGATGGAGGTTCCCCGGTAGCGCGGCGATATATGCCGACGAACGCCGGTCGAGCGGATAGTTGGAGATGTCGGTGTTCCACCAATTGCTTGCCGGAAAGATTTGGCAGCCCCCGATCACGGGCACGTTTGCGGGCGTCACGCGCTCGTGCTCGTTGGTCATCGGTGCGGCGGGCGTGGACGCGACGGTGACCGGACCGCACGACGTAAGCAACGAAACCGAGAGCAGGTACGTCAGGATGCGCGGCATGGCAAGCCCTCCTCCCGAACGGTATTTCAGCGAATCGGGGCGTTTACCGCCGGCGCTCGCACGCTGTACCCAACCCAGGCAAAGTTGAGCAGCGCCATGACGCCGATCGTCAAAAAGACGGCCTCGAAGCCGAATCGCGCGGCAATCGTACCGCCGAGCAGGGGTCCCAAAAACATTCCGAGGAACGTGGCGCTGGAGGTAATGCCGTAGACTTGCCCGCGCCGCTCGACCGGAAAGATCCGACCGATCAGCGCGTTTGCGGTGGGCAGCACGCCGCCCAAAAACAATCCGACGCCGAAGCGTAGCGCGATGAACGAGCCCAAGTTTTGCACGAAGGCCTGCGGAATCGTAAACGCGGCAACCCCAAAGAGCGAAACTAAGAGCACGCGCCGGTAGCCGATGCGATCGCTGCGTTTGCCGAGAAACGGCGACGCCAGCAGATCGGCCAAACCCATGACCGCAAACGAAAGGCCGGCGGCCGTCGCCAGCCACGGCACGTTACCGACCAGGTTTCGTACAAAGAGCGGCACGATCGGCTGTACGCCGAAGGCCACCACTTGGGCGAGCAGCACGACCACGAACATCGGCGCAAGCCGCGGGTGCAGCGCGATTTCATACAGGTTTTTCCAGAACGGTTGACGGCGCTGAAGCGAGGCCGCGGGTTTGTGGTCTTCGCGCACCAGCACGAGGCAAACGAGTGCCGCCGCCAACGCGAAAACCGAGGTTACAAAGAAAACCTCACGGTAACTCTGAAGCCGGTCGGCGAGAAAACCGCCGAAGAGCGGTCCAACGAGGCCCCCGATGAGCTGTCCGGTCGTCATCCAACCGAGGGAGAATCCCAAGCTCTCTTCGGGCACCTGGGTTCCGACCATGGCGATCGCGGCGGCCGAGAAACCGCTGAAGATGCCCATGCAAGCGCGCGCGCCGAAGAGCTGCCAGACGTTCTGCACGGTGCCCATCAGCGCCGTAAAGAGAGCGACGGCTACGCAGGATCGGATCACCATCGCCTTGCGTCCGGTGCGGTCGGCGATTCCGCCCCAAAACGGCGAAAAGATCGCCGCCAACAGAAAGTTCACCGATGCGATAATGCCGGCCCAGACCGAAACCTTGGCGACCGGCGCAACGCCCAGCTGGATGATGAAAAGCGGCAAAAACGGCCCGGAAACGGAGAAGGCGAAGGACATCAACGCCTGCACCGTTACCATCAGCCAGAGCGTGCGTTGCCATGAGCTTGCCCCCACGCCGCTGGCTGTTTGACAGAACCGCGAAAAAGCCGCGTCGAGCCGCTTTACCTCGGCGGCGGCGCGTCCCCGTGCATCATGAACGGCCCGTGATGGTCCATGCCCATCCCGTGCGAATGCGGGGAGAGCGTCGCCAGCAGGAGCGTGCCCGCATCGAGCGGAGCCCGTTCGTGCGACCGATTATGCTCGTCGTGCTTCATCCAGCCGCCGTGGGCGCCCGCAGGCAGCTCGCTCTGCAACTGGGTCCGCAGCTGCTCGTGCAGTTGCTCGCTCTGCGTTTTATACGTGGAGTGCGCAGCCATAATCCGCTGCTGCTCGCCGGGCGAGAGAATCGCATCGAGCCGCTTGGCGGCGGCCTGAGGATCGGGGCTGGCCTCGATCGCGAGTTGCCCAATCGTCGCTCCGACGGCACGCCGATGCACCGTCGTGAGCGAGGAGAGGATCTGGTAGCGCAGCTGCTGGTGGAGCTGCTTCTCCTGCTGAGCAAAGCCCTGCAAGGTCTGATCAACTGCCTGCCGCTGAGCAGGCGTAAGCGAGGGCGGGGCATTGTTGCTATCGTCCGCCAGCGCCGCGATTGGAATCACGCTAAGCGCAAGCGCCAGCGCGAGAAAGCTTCTGTTCATAGCGTCAATTGTAGAACCTGTTTTCGTAGAGGTCACTGAGAAAGGGCTCGTTAGGCCACGAGATCGTGCCAGTTTGCGGCCCGTACGCCGACGCCATAGTAGCCCGCGGCCGCCTTGATGTTGGCAAACGCCTGGGCGCGGTCGGTTTCGGTTACGCCCTGTACCGCGCCGAAACGGGCAATCGCGCTGCGCACGTGGGCGGCATCGGTCAGCGGTTCCTTGCGTTCCTTTGGGAAGGCAAAGGCGCTATCGGGCAGCTTCGCGCGTGAAGCATCGGCGGCGTCGCGCACGGGTTTCCAGGTAATCTGCATCTTGCAAGCATAGCAGCCACTCGTGAACGGCGCGTGGCGAAAGGGTTAGCGTTTTCGTAAGCTGATTGCAACGCCGAACGGGCGATCCACGCCGTGCGCGATCTCGGCCGTTTGTGCGCCGCCTGCGGTGTAGGCCCAATAGTTCACCGAGGCGCCGTCGTCGCCGTTGGCGCCGGCGATAACCGCGTTCGCTTCGGTAGTCGGCGTCTTGAGATAGAAGACGTACGGGCCATTCTCGCCTTGCTCCTCGTCGTACGTGAGTTGAATCTCACTAACGTAGAATGCCTGGCCGTGGGTTAGGGCGATGCGATAGATGGTGCTCGCGTCGATCACAAAGAACTTCCCATCCCACCCGACGCCAAAGACGCCACTCCATTTCCAGCTCGGGTTGGGACCGGGCACGTTGAGACTGACGAGTTTCGAGCCGCCGGACGGCAGCCAGGCAAAGGACGTCTGATATCCGTAGCCGGCGTAGCCGCTGGTCGCGAAGAGGTTGCCGTTGGAATCGTACGCGCAGCTCTCGAAGTTCTCGGCTTTTGAATCGGTGTAGAGGGTCGGTGAACCGCTCCCATGCTGCCAGATGGCGATGTTGCCTTGCTGCGATGTACCGTCGTCGTTTGCCACTGCGAGGTTGCCGGTTTTTGGATCCACTGAACAGGCGTACGGATGATCGGGCGTGTCGCTGAGCTTCTCGATCGGCTCACTGACGCCGTGGGCGTATTCGACGATCTGCTGGGCCGTATAATCGGTAACGTAGACGTTCCCGCTGGTGTCGGAGCAGTCGCCCATCGGTTGCGAAAAGCCGGTGAGTACGCCGACGAGCGTTTGGTTCGCGTAGTTGTAGACCGTCACTTCATTGTCGGCGTTGGTAACGTAGAGCAGATCCTTTTGGGTCAAACCACCCTTCGTCCACGGGTGTTGCGCAGGCGCCGGGGCGGCGTGCACGG
>JBAVTZ010000021.1:0-15958 GCA_049696515.1 Candidatus Cybelea sp.
GGCGAAGGCGGTTCCCGGACGCAGCCAGAGGCGAGGCTTCGGGGGCGATTCGCCTCGCCACATCGGCGTCGCGTCCCGCCCTACCGAGGCTAATCCGACCCGCAGACCTTGCCGCCAAGCCGCCTCGTAAATCGAACGCAGAGCCGTTGTCTTACCAACGTTCCTTCCCGTCCCGACGACGAAAATCGAGCGCGCCCCGGTCGAGCGCGCAAGCTCGAGGAGTTCCCGCCCAACTTGCACGGCGATCCACTTCAGCCAGCCGAGGTTCGGCGCCTTGAAGCAAGCTTTGCATCGCAATCGCCGGGCCTGGATTTTGCGGCGCGGCGTCGTACAGTAGTGCCCTGTCGTGATCCAGAAGAACTTTTACTTCCTAGCTCGGCGTTTCGTCGCGGGCGAAACGATCGATTCCGCTACCCGAACCGTGCGCACGCTCAACGAACAGTCCCTGTCGGCGACGCTCGATTTCCTCGGTGAAGACGTCCTCGAGCGGGAGGCCGCGCTGCGCGTTCGTGACGTTTATATCGAGATGCTCGATGCGATCCGCGCGAGCGGGGTCGATTCGAACGTTTCCGTAAAGCTTACCGCCCTGGGATTGCTCATCGACGAAGACTTCGCATTCGAGAATCTCTTGGCAATCGTGGAGCACGCCGGCCGTAACGCCGACCCATTCGTGCGGATCGATATGGAAGGATCGTCCGTGCTCGATGCGACCCTTCGAGTCTTCGATCGCATTTTCAAGGAACGCAAGAACGTCGGGCCCGTTCTGCAGGCGATGTTGAAGCGCACGGGCTCCGACGTGGAACGAGCCATCGAAATGCACGCGCGCGTCCGGCTTTGCAAGGGCGCGTATAGCGAACCGCCTGAAATCGCCTACGAGCGCATGGCCGAGATTCGGACGCATTATCTGGACTCGGCCCGCGCACTGCTGGAGCGGGGCACCTATCCCGGTATCGCAACGCACGACCGCCGGCTGATCGCGGCGGTGAAGCAGTTCGTTTCCGAACGGAAGATTTCACGTGATAGCTTTGAGTTCCAGATGCTTTACGGCTGCCGTCCCCACGTCCAGCGAGAGCTGGTCGAGCAAGGATACCGCGTGCGAATATACGTCCCGTTCGGAACCCACTGGGCCGGATATTTCTACCGGCGAGTCCTGGAGCGGCGCGAGAACGCGCTCTTTGCGCTCTCCTCCCTCTTCTCGCGATAGGATGCGTGCCGTGGTGCAGCGCGTCTCGAGCGCCAGGGTCCGAGTCGCGGGGGCAACGGTCGGCGAAATCGGTGAAGGGCTGATGGTCCTGTTGAGCGTTGGCATTGACGACGAGGAGCGCGACGCGCGTGTGTTGGCCGAGAAGGTTGCCGGGTTGCGGATTTTCCCCGATGGCCAAGGGCTGATGAATCGAAGCCTCGGGGAGACCGGAGGGTCGGTGCTGCTCGTTTCGCAGTTTACGCTGCACGGCGACGCCCGCCGGGGACGCCGCCCGTCCTTCGCCAATGCCGCCAGGGAGCCAAAGGCGCGGGAACTCTACGAGCTTACGGGAAGGGCCTTGGAAGCAAACGGCGTACCGACCGCGTTTGGCGAGTTCGGCGCGCGTATGGAGGTCGAACTCGTGAATAGCGGTCCAGTGACTATTCTTTTAGATACCAAGCATGCGTTCTGAAGCAAGTTAACCAAGCGTTAAGTGGTTGCTTGCTTTAACGGCACGGGCGAGAGCTTTCATCTGCGACAAATGTTCGCACCAAACTTTCCGGCGCCCACCTGCGTTTTAGTAAGTGGAGCGAGAGACTGCCGCCCTTCTTCGGCGGCGCAACACACGTAAGGTGAAACAGAAAACAATGTCAGGGACTACGGATCAAAACAAGCGCGGAGGCGGAATGTCCGTCCGCGAGGCGGGTCAAAAAGGCGGCCAAACCGTCAAACATAAGTACGGAGCCCAGTTCTACGAAGAGATAGGGCGCAAGGGCGGATTGGCGACCAAACAAGCACACGGCCACGAATTCTACGAGCAAATCGGTAAGAAGGGTGGAAAGAAAGGTGGCGAAGCCACTCGTGATCGCTATGGCCCGAACTTCTACGAACGCATCGGACAAAAAGGTGGGCAAAAAGTCAAGCAGCTCATCGAAGAGGGCAAGCGCGCCGCACAGAAACAGAAGGCGAGCTAAACCGGCCCGGCTCGGGCTGTGCCTGAGCCTCGTCACCTTCGCATTCGTGACAATCGGCGTCGGGACTGCAGGGGCATATCCAATGCCCCCGACACCCATGCCTAAAGCAACGCCAAGCCCGGCGCCTTTGTCCGGCAACGTCTTGCCGTTTGACTCAACGCTTCTATTTGTGCTCGACGATCCGATTTCGTCGAAAGGCTCGAAGCCGGGTCAGGTCATCCGCGCCCATCTCAAGAATGCGATCGTGGTGGGAGGCCATGTGCTCGCACCGGCCGGTACTCCCGGTCAGATTCGGATTGTCGACGTATCTTCGTCCGACATCTTGGATCAGTACGGTTTCGTCGACATTTTCTTCGAGCCGCTCGCGCTATCGAACGGGCGGTCTTTGCCGTTGCGCGCCCCGATCGCGCGGCTCACGCCGAGCGTTTCGTCTGGGCACCAATCGACGGTTGGAGCCGAGGACACCGTCGGCAGCATCGTCGTGCCCTACTACGTTCTCTATCAGATTTTCCGCAAAGGAAAGAACTTCGTGTTGGGAACGGGTTCCGAGATCCCCGCGCGCACCGAAGCCACACTCACCACGCAGGCCAACGGCACCATTGCGATCGTAACGCCGCGTCCGCTCACCGAGAGTGCTGAAAATCCGAACCCGACCTTCCCGCTCGCGCCGCTCGCGACGCCCTTTGGCGCTGAGGCGGAAAGAAATCACGGACGCCCCGAGCATCGCGCGTCTCCTTCGCCGAGCCCTACCGGATCACCGAGCCCCATCGGATCGCCGACTCCAACGCAATCACCGTCACCCTCAGCGTAAACGCCATGCTTTCGGCCGCAGCTCCCCGAAGAGTTGCGGAGAAAGTGAGGTAAGCTCGTGTTGATTCGCATAACCTGGGCGCTCGCGGTTTTGGCGCTAGCTCCAATTGGCGGCCTCGCCGCCGCCACACCCTCGCCGAGTCCATCGCTTCCACCTCAGCCGCAAGGCTCGGAGATCGCTTTCGTTCAGGGCATCCAAAAAGATTTGATGGCCCGCTTTCCGACCCCGGCGGATGCCGAAAAGGCCGGATACTTCCGCTACGGCAACGAGGACGAAGACGGGGCTATCAGTTACGCGAACCTGCATTGGCAGAGCCCGGATCAGCAGCATCCCAGTCAGCTTTGGTACGATGTCCACGGAAACTTACTCGGAGCCGATTTTTCGGTGCTGCAGAGCAACTCGCCGGCGCCGCCGGCAATCTGGGGCGTCAGCTATCGGCGCTGGGTCTCGTTCCGCGAGCACATCCACTACATCTTGGCCGGTCCGAACGGTACCAATGTGTACGGTGCGACCCGCGTCACGAAGTTTGTCGCCGCCGGAGGCAACGCCGACAATCCCCAAGCCGCGACGCTGGTTAAAATGGGCATCGCGAAGAGCACCGCCGACGTTAAGCGCGTCTTTCTTTTTCCGTCGCTTTGGGACCTAATCGTTTGGGTCAAGCCGAATCCCAACGGCGCCTTCGCCGACAAAAATCCGCTCGTCGTACCGAGCGCGAACGCGGAAAAGGGCGACATGTAATGCTTTGTGGCGGGAGCCACGAAGATCGCATGCTAGGGAGGGGTTGGGGTGGCTTTTCCCTTGGGGACGCAGTTGGTTGTGGCGGCGGTATAGGCGAGGTCCACGGCTTTGTCTTCGTTGGTAGCGATGATGTCGCGTTGACCGTCAAAGCGGAGATAGCTTTTCACGTTGCGCTTCTCGGGCGGTTGGGCCATCTCGTATGGGTCGAAGCCGCCGAGTGCCGGATGAACCCGCGTGATCGGATAGTTGAGCATGCTTTCGTACATGCTTTGAAGGTCGATCGCGAGCTGCCGTTGGTGGTCGTAGGCGGTCTGCAGGTCTTGCGAGGTGTCACGGATCTCCGACGCCGCCGTTGCATCGGTCGTTAGCGCGGCACCGCTGCGCAGCTGGTTGATCTCCGACTGGATCGAGTCCATCGATTCGTTGAGGGCGGTTTCCTCCTTGAGGAGCGTGTCGCGCACGTGGAGGAAACGCTGCACGTAGTCGGGCTGGCTGAAGAGCGTGTTGACGTCGTCGAGTTGGACGCTTACGCCGCTGAGCGTACGATCGTTGGCGAGCATCGGCGTCATCGCGCCGTTGAAATGTTCGGCGAGCGAGTTGCAGTAAGGCGACGAAATGACCGTGATGATGGTCTTCAGCTCGCGCGGCGTGGGCGCCGGAGCCGGTGTCGACACGGCTAACAGGGAGGTCAAAAGGGTTAAGATCAGCATGGTTGGATTAGAACGGTCATTACTCGTTCGTCCAGTAGTCCTTCAGTGCCTTGCCGCGCGAAGGGTGGCGCAGCTTGCGAAGCGCCTTGGCCTCGATTTGGCGAATCCGTTCCCGCGTCACTCCGAACTCCTGGCCTACCTCTTCGAGCGTACGTTGGTGCCCGTCCTCAAGACCGAAGCGAAGGACCAGTACCTTGCGTTCGCGCTCGGTGAGATTTTGCAGTACATCCTGCATCTTCTCTTTGAGCAGCATAACCGAGGCTGCTTCAGCAGGCGCTACCGCTTCTTGATCTTCGATGAAGTCGCCGAGATGTGAGTCTTCTTCTTCGCCAATGGGCGTTTCGAGGGAGATCGGCTCTTGTGAAATCTTCATGACCTCGCGCACCTTTTCAGAGGTCAGCCCCATCGATTCGGCAATTTCCTCGACCGTAGGCTCGCGGCCGAGCTCTTGCAAAAGCTGGCGTGAGACCTTGATCAAGCGATTGATCGTCTCGACCATGTGCACGGGAATCCGAATCGTACGCGCTTGATCGGCAAGCGCGCGCGTGATCGCTTGGCGAATCCACCAAGTAGCGTAGGTCGAAAACTTATAGCCCTTGCGGTAATCGAACTTCTCGACGGCTCGAATTAGTCCGAGGTTGCCTTCCTGAATTAAGTCGAGAAAGAGCATGCCGCGGCCCACGTATTTCTTGGCGATCGATACTACGAGCCGCAGGTTCGCTTCGGTAAGTTGCCGCTTCGCTTCTTCGCCGTTGTCAACGATCTTCGAGTCGCCCGCGCCGTCGCGACGAGATTCCAGCTCGCCGGCCTCAATCCGCATTGCCAGCGACTTCTCTTGCTCCATCGAGAGTAGCGGAACGCGTCCGATCTCCTTGAGATACATGCGGACGGGGTCGTCGAGCGACAGACCATCGGGAATCGTCTCCTCGACTTCTTCCTCTCGCTCCGCTTCGGGCTTCTCGTCTTTTTGTTCGTCGACGATCTCGATGCCGGCCGCGGTAATCTCTTCAAAGAATTCGTCGAGTTGTTCCGGACTGATCTCGTCGAGGACGTCGAAGGTAGTGTTGATCTCCTCGTACGTCAGCGATCCTTGGCTCTTGCCGCGCGCAATGAGCTTCTTCTTTAGCTCTTCGAGCGTAGCGACTGGCGGCGGTGGCGGCAGTGCCGTGCCTCTTTTACGTGCCATTATTTCGGTTTTCACCTCCTTTCTTTGGGGCGCTTTGCGCTTCGCGCTGCGGAATTTCTTGGTTTGCAGCCAGGGTCCTTACCGTTTCAGCTTGGCCACGAGTGCCTCGAACTCTGCGCGGAGCTCGTCCGAGATTGCTTGGCCGTTGCCGAGGCGCTCGTCGATGCGATCCGACAGCTCCCGATAGCGCTGCCGCTCGTCGTCAAGCTGCAACCGCTCCACGACGCGGTCAAGGTGTGCGCGGCGATCCAGCGAGTCGCCGTACCGTACGGCCGAACTGCGGTCGCGTTGGCCGAGCTCGGCCAGCAGGTCGAGAATACCCTGATCATCCTCAAAGAGTCCGAAGACGTCCGCCGTCGTGGACAACGAACCGGCCGCTCTTACCATTCCTTCATAAATCCGCCGGTAAACTTGGTTGCGAAAGCGCGATGCGCCAATGCGATCGCCGTACTCGGCGCCAAGCGAAGGTTCTTCGAGCAAAATGCTCACTACCTCACGTTCGAATGAGAGCGGTTCCACCGATGCCTTGGCGTAGCGACTTTCGGAGAACGCCTCTCGAGCGCGGGGTGCAAAGTTGGCGCTGTCGGCGAGGAAGCGGCTATTCCGAAGGTCGTCGACGTTCACCTGCAGCCGGTTTGCGACGTGGACCCGCCACCTATCCCATTCTTCGCGCGGCGCCAATCGGCGGATCAGCGCTTCGGCCCTGGGCGTAACCTTTGCGGGGGAGTCGAATCCCGAACGCAACTGCTCGATTTCTCTATCTATCCTGAACTGAATTGCGGGTTTGGCCGAGTCGAGGAGCTCGCGCAATGCGGCGGCCCCGTGGGCGCGAACGAAGCTATCAGGGTCTTCTCCGGAGGGAAGCTGTACGATGCGGACGGACGAGCCGGTATACTCGACTGCCTTAGACGCAACGTCGACGGCTTTGGTTGCAGCCGCGCTCCCGGCTGCATCGCCGTCGAAGCAAAGAAAGACGTACTCCGCATACTTGCGAAGCTCGGCCGCTTGCTCGGCGGTGAACGACGTACCGAGCGCCGCCACGGCGTTCTCGAAGCCGGCCTGTTGAAGGGAAATACAGTCGAAGTAGCCCTCGACGACGACGAGCGTGCGATCGCTCTGGGCTGCCCGCCGTGCGAGATTGAGCGCGAACAGGTGCTGGCCTTTCGTATAAACCGGGGTCGTTGCCGTATTTAGGTACTTCGGCTCGCCATCACCGATCGCGCGTCCACCGAACGCAATCACTTCTCCCGTGGTCGAGTAGGTCGGGACCATAAGGCGATCCCGGTAGAAATCGTAATAGCCGCGTTGTCCCGGCTTGACTAGGCCGGCCTTCGCCGCCAGCGCGAGATCCACACCATTGCGCTCGAGCTCCGTCACGAGCCCACCCCACGAGTCGGGCGCGTAGCCAAGGCTGAATCGCTCCACTGTCGCTGCAGCGAAGCCGCGCTGCCGGCAGTAAGCGCGAGCCGCGGTGCCGCGCTCTGCTGCAAGCATGCGCGCAAAGTAGAGGGCCGCGATGCGGTTCGCCTCGTAAATCGATTCCCGCTCGCTCCGAGCGCGCGTTGCGCCCGGATTCTCCGGCTCGAGCTCGACGCCGGCTTTGGTTGCGAGCATGCGCACCGCGTCGCCGAAGCCCGCGTTCTCCAGTTTTCGCACGAAGGTGATCACGTCGCCGCCGGTGCCGCAGCCGAAGCACTTGAAGAAGCCGCGGTCGGGATGGACGTGAAACGATGGCGTCTTCTCAGCGTGAAACGGGCAGAGCCCAACGAGATCGTTGCCCCGTTTTTTAAGCGGCACGTACTGTCCGATAAAACTCGCGATGTCCACCCGAGCGCGGATTTCGCGCAGCGACCCCTGATCGTATTTCACTCTCTATTGCTTTCCGGGACAAGACTTCGTCGCGCCTCGAAAGTTTTCCGTCGCCATCTCGAGGGAACGGAGATTAATGGGCATACGCGAAGCGCTTATTCCAGTGAAACGCATTTTCGACCCGGTTCATCACTTCATCGAGTTATCCACAGCGGAGGCGCGGCTGCTCGATCTGCCGGCAATGCAGCGGCTGCGCCGGCTGCGCCAGCTGGGGTTGGCATACCTTGCATTTCCCTCAGCAGAACACTCCCGCTTCACCCACGCGCTCGGCGCGCTAGCGATGGGCACGCGCGCGTTTGACGAGCTCTCAAATATGAGCCGCTGGTCCTTCGACGACGCTGCCGACGCAGCGTATCAACGCCGTCTCCTGCGTGCGGCCCTGTTGCTCCACGACATCGGACATGGACCATTCAGCCATTCGTGTGAGGGCGTGTTGGGGGTTCGTCACGAGCAGCGCACAAAGGACCTGCTCGCGACACCCGATCTCATCCGGGGCATCGCGGCTCTCGAGGTCGACACCGGCGACGTGCTCGGCTTGATCGTCGGCGATCCGCAGAGCCGCTTTCCGACGCTGCGCGAGTTGGTCAGCGGGCCGAATCTGGATGCCGATCGGATGGACTATTTGCAGCGCGATGCCTACTTCACCGGGGTCGCCACCGGGCGTTACGACGCCGAGCAGCTGATCGCGTCGCTGCGGATATTCCAACAAGACGGACGGCAAGTGCTCGGGATTGACCGGCGCGGCGTGGTGGCTCTCGAATCGTTTGTAGTGGCGCGCTATATGATGTTTGCCTCGGTTTATTTTCATCACACGACGCGTATGTTCGAGCACGTGCTGCACGAAGTTCTCCGGGAACTGTGGCCCGATCCGCGCGCACTCGAACCGATCGACGAGTTTCTGCGCTGGGATGATTTTCGAGTGCTCAACTCGCTCGACGACGTGCAAAGCCCGGCGGCCCGTGCTTTGCGGAATCGCGAGCGGATCTACGCGCTGGCTTGGGAGTTCAACGCCGAACGCGATTTGGAGGTCTTCAAAGCCTGCGATGCCGCATTGCGTGCCCGGTTCGGGAGCGAAAATGTCTGGGCCGATTCACAGGCGGAGCTCCTCCACCGGCTTCCGTTTGGGATTGGTGAAGGACAGACCGTATGGGTTGGAGGCTTCGGCAGCGATCTTGTCGATGCGCGCACGATCTCCGACGTGATCGCGAAGCTCAGCGGCAAGGCCTATTGGCGCAAGCTCTTCGTCCGTCGCCCTTCCGCCGGCGCCGACGTGGCGCCGGAAGCGCGCAACATCTGCGCCGCAATTATCGCGAGGGAGTTAGGCAACCTCTAGGTTAGCACGCCGATTGCCGACTGCGCGGCGGCGAGACGAGCGATTGGGACGCGGTAAGGCGAACAAGAAGCATAATCAAGCCCCAGCTGGTCGCAGAAGGCAACGCTGCTCGGTTCTCCGCCGTGCTCGCCGCAAATCCCGATCTTGAGGTGCTCGCGTACTGAGCGGCCGAGCTTTACCGCTTGGCGCATCAGCTCGCCGACGCCTCGACGGTCGAGCACTTGGAATGGATCCTCCTTGAGAATCCGCTTCTCGAGATAGACTGGAATGAACGATGCCTCGGCGTCGTCGCGGCTGTAGCCGTACGTCGTTTGGGTGAGGTCGTTGGTGCCAAATGAAAAGAACTCGGCATCCCTAGCGATTTCGTCGGCAACGACGCAGGCGCGAGGAAGCTCGATCATGGTGCCGATTCGGTACGGCAGCGTGACCCCACGTTGGGCCAGCACCTCATCGGCAACCCGTTTGACCGCATCGCGGGTATTTCGCATCTCTTCCTTGGTGCCCACGCCCGGAATCATGACGTCGGGCCGCGCGTCCACACCTCGGAGCTTCAGCTCGGCGGCCGCGTCGAAGATCGCCCGCACTTGCATTGCGTAGATCTCGGGGAAAACGATTCCAAGACGACAGACACGCAGGCCGAGCATTGGATTCTGCTCGTGGAGCTGCTGCACGCGGCGAAGCATGGCTTCCTTCGTCTGATAATCCGCCGAGGCGATACCCTTCGTCAGCCGAAGCTCGGTCGTCTCGACCAGCAACTCCTCGAGCGAGGGCAGAAACTCGTGAAGCGGCGGATCGAGCAGGCGAATTGTAACGGGCAATCCCGCCATCGCCGCAAGTATGCCGATGAAATCCTCGCGCTGGAAAGGCAGAAGCAGGGCGAGCGCCTCGGCTCGCTCCTGCGCGTTGGCGGCCAAGATCATGCGGTGGACGATCGGCAGACGCTCCGGTTGCATGAACATGTGCTCGGTGCGACAGAGACCGATGCCCTGCGCGCCGAGTTCGCGGGCCTTGGCGGCGTCATCCGGCGTGTCGGCGTTCGCCCATATCTCCAGACGCCGCAGCTCATCCGCCCAAGACAAAAACGTCGCCAGCCATTTGGGCAGCTGCGCAGGCGGTAGAATCAAGCGAAGCTCGCCGATCGCGACGTTGCCGGTGGTGCCGTCGATCGTGAGCCAATCGCCTTCATGCAGCTCTTGCCCGTCCAAGCTCGCGCGCTTGCTCGCGCGGTCGATCCGCAATGCATCGCAGCCCGCGACGCAGGGCTTGCCCATGCCGCGCGCGACGACCGCGGCGTGCGACGTGGCTCCCCCCTTTGCGGTGAGGATCCCCTGCGCCGCAATCATGCCATGGACGTCATCGGGATTCGTTTCGGTTCGCACCAGAATCGTCTTGCGCCCGAGTTCTTTCCAGGCTACCGCATCGTCGGCCGTAAACACGACTTGCCCGGCGGCGGCCCCAGGCGAGGCATTGAGGCCTTTGCACGCAATGCCGACGGCTTCACTGGGATCGATGCGGGCGTGAAAGAGTTGATCGAGCGACTGGGCACTGACCATCCCCACTGCACGCCGTTTGTCAATCAAGCCTTCGCGAACCAGGTCGAGCGCAATCTTAACCGCTGCCTCGGCGGTGCGCTTGGCGCTGCGTGTTTGGAGCATGAAAAGCTTTCCACGCTCGACCGTAAACTCTAGATCCTGGACGTCGCGATAGTGGCGCTCGAGGCGGGTCGCGATCTCCTCAAATTGTGCGTACACGGCCGGCTGCCGCTGCTCCAGGGTCGAGATCTTTTCCGGCGTTCGAATGCCGGCCACGACGTCTTCACCCTGCGCGTTATTGAGGTACTCACCGAAGAGCGCCCGTTCGCCGGTATTCGGGTTGCGGGTAAAGGCGACCCCGGTTCCGGAGTCGTCGCCCATATTCCCGAAGACCATCTCCATCACGGTCACTGCGGTTCCCCAATCGTCGGGAATCTTGTTGAAGCGACGGTAGTCGACGGCGCGTTTGGAGTTCCAGGAATCGAAGACCGCCCGAATCGCAGCTCCCAGCTGGGCGCCCACGTCCTGTGGAAACTCGCGTCCGGCCTGCTCTTTCACGATCGCTTTGAACCGATCGATCAACCTCTGCCACGACGCCGCATCGATCTGTGAATCGTTTGCCACGCCCAGCGAGCCTCGGGTATCGTCGATGAGTTCTTCGAAATGTTCCTTGCCGATGCCCAGCACGACGTTCGAAAACATCATAATGAAGCGGCGATATGCATCCCAAGCGAAGCGCTCGTTCCCGGTCAGCTTCGCAAGCGCGATCACCGTTTGGTCGTTCAAGCCGAGGTTCAGGACCGTGTCCATCATGCCGGGCATCGAGACGCGTGCACCGCTACGGACTGAAACGAGCAGCGGGTTGTCGATCGAACCGAAGCCTTTACCGGTTCTCGACTGGAGCTTTTCCATTGCACCATCGATCTGCTCTTGTAGACCTTCAGGGAAGACGCCAGCGGCTTCGTAAAAGCGCAGGCAGGCATCTGTCGTAATCGTAAAGCCCGACGGCACCGGTAACCCGGCGGCGGTCATCTCTTCCAGACCTGCGCCTTTGCCGCCGAGCAAATCGCGGATCGACGTTCCTGGCGCGAGTTCGGGCTTATCGTCGAAGAAATACAGGTACTTCGGTTCGGTCATCCGCTTAGAAGCGCTCCCGGAGGTAGTCGGCTAGCCTGTCGGCTTGGACGCGCTCCTGACGCATCGAATCGCGCTCGCGCGCGGTCACGCTGCCGTCTCCCAAGGTTTCGTAGTCTACGGTAATGCAAAAGGGCGTACCGATCTCATCTTGACGACGGTAGAGCTGCCCGATGTTTCCCTCGTCGTATTGCGTGCGAAAGTTTGGGCGCAGCGCGGCTTCGATGTTGGATGCGCGCTCGACCAGTTCGGGCTTGTTTCGCGCCAGCGAGAATACCGCGACTTGCACGGGAGCGATTTGAGGGTGAAACCGGAGGACGTTACGCTCCGTAACCTTCCCGTTAGGGTCGAGGCTCGTTTCGCGTTCGTAGGCATCGATCATGAAGGTGAGTGCCGTTCGATCCATTCCGGCCGAACTTTCGATTAGCAGCGGGGTATAGTGCGCCTTGCTGGCGTCGTCGAAAAACCGGAGATCCTTGCCTGAGAGCCGCATGTGCGCATCTAAATCGTACGTTCCTCGGTGCGCGATCGACTCCAGCTCGCCCCAACCCCACGGAAAAAGATACTCGACGTCGATGCCGGCCTTGGCGTAGTGCGGCCGCTCGGATTCACTCAACTCGTAGAAGCGCAGACGCTCGGAATCGATCCCGTAGCTCGCATACCAGGTGCGGCGCCGTTCCACCCACTCGCGAAATGCGTCCATGTCGCGACCGTCGTCGGGCACGAAGTACTCGAGCTCGGCCTGTTCGAACTCGCGTAGCCGAAACGTGAGGTTTCCGGGAGTGATCTCGTTGCGAAAAGACTTGCCAATCTGCGCGACGCCGAAGGGAGGGCGCTTGCGCGCGGTTTGGTAGATGTTTTTAAAGTTGACGAATATTCCCTGAGCCGTTTCAGGTCGCAGGTAGGTGAGCGAGGACGTGTCCTCCATCGGACCCACCCAGGTTCGCATCATCAAGTTGAAATTGCGCGGCTCCGTGAACGAATCCTTACTCCCGCAGTCGGGACATTGCGAACGATCGACCAATTGATCGCAACGAAAACGATGCTTGCAAACCTTGCAATCGATCATGATGTCGTGAAAGGCATCAACGTGACCGGACGCCTTCCAAACCAGCGGATGCATGACGATCGCCGAGTCGAATGCGACCACGTCGTTGCGAAGCTCGACCGTGTCGCGCCACCATGCCTCCTTAACGTTCCGCTTGAGGACGGCACCCAGCGGACCGTAGTCCCAGAACCCGTTGATTCCCCCGTAAATTTCGCTCGATTGAAAAATAAAGCCGCGACGCTTGGCAAGCGCCGTGATTTCCTCCATCGTATCGCGTCGAGCCGCGGCCGCCGTTTCCATCTCTACGTTATCTTTCCAAGGGTAAGATTTATCGCCTCTGCCCGAAACCCCCGCCGTAGCGCCGGCCGCGCCATTCCACGCCACCGCCGAGCGAGAAGAACAGCGATGTCGCAAAAATTGCGAGCGTGACCGCAAGGCCCAGCGGGAGCGCGAGGCCCGAACCCGTCGGAAAACGCATCCGGCGCATCCCCCACTCGACGATTGCAATAGGGATCGCGATCGTCAACGCTAAAACGCTCGCCGCGCCCCACGCGTGGTTTGCGAGCAAGCAAAGCAAGACGAGCGGCGAGACCGGTGACACGCAGGTAAGCAACGTGACGCCGAGCACCGCCCCAATCGGACGGCCACGTGCTCCAAGAGCGAAATTCTTCACAAAGCCCCGCCAAATCTCGCCGAACGAGCGATACATGCGCGTCCTGACGAGACCGTTCCCGCCGGCTAAGAAGGTACGGTAGCGCCCATCGCGTTTGAAAAGCCGGGCCAGCTCCAAATCTTCTGCGATTTCTCCCTTGACGGCCGCGTGACCGCCGATCGCCCAGTATGCGGCTCGCGACGCTGCGATGTACTGGCCGTTAAAGATCGCGACGTCGGGCTTTCGCGGGTCGTTGATGTCGTCGACGGCCCCCGTTCCCAGGAGAATGACGAAGAGAATCGTCGGCAAGATGAGGCGCTCTGCCACGCCGACGGTCTTTTGGTCGGTCAGCAGGCTAATGACGTCGTACTTACCCTTGAGCGCGTATTGCTGCGCGGACGAGGCCGCAAGCGGACGGTGCTGGGTATCGGCGTCGGTGAAGATCAACCACTCGCCGCGCGCGACGCGAGCTCCCTGCGCGAGCGCCCACGGCTTACCGACCCACCCGTCCGGAAGCGGCGCTCCCGCCAACACTCGAAGCTTCGGATTTCCGGCGGCCATCCGTTCGAGGATTGTGCGCGTTGAGTCTTCCGAACAATCGTCTACCGCGATGACTTCGAAGTCGGGGTGGCGGGTCGCGAGCAAAGACGCTATGCAGCTTTCGATCTGGCGCTCCTCGTTTCGGGCCGGAACGATCATCGAAAGGCTGGGGAGCGTCGCTATCGGCTCCTTGGTATCGATGCTCGTTCGCGACCGCGCGATGACGTCCAACGACCGCAGTGCAAAGATGAGATTTGCAGTTGCGAGCAGCGCGGTGAGGGCAACCAGCAACGAGGGGCTAACGCTGCTGGTAGGCGAGCAGCACGCGCTCGCGCAGGTGCAGCGGAAGCAATGCAATCATCGGGCAAGCAGCAAGACCGTGGCCTCACCGATGCCTGTTGACGCTCCGCTTATGATAACGCTCGAGGGAGCGCTCACCGCAATACGCGGGCTTCGCGTTCCGCGCGTGCATCGCGGTTGAGTCGTTGTTGGATCCGCGCATTCCCGAAGACTCGATCGACCAGCCCAGGAAAGAGCTTGGCCATGTACACCGGGAGCGTGTAGTACCCCGGCACGATCACGCAACGGCGCGGCCGGACGGCGGCCCGAACCACCGCCCTAGCCACGATATTGGGGCTCGGTAATCCATCGCCCATCGCAGCATTCATCTTGCTTCGCACGAATCCGGGCTCAATCAGGGTCACCCCAATATTCCAACTGCGCGCCTCTCGCCGGATCGAATCGGTCAGCCCGCGTAGCCCAAACTTGGAAGCCGAATAGATACCCATGACCCCCGCCTCACCGGCGACCGACCCGATGTTGACGATCGAACCGCGCCGTTGCATTTTCATCACCGGTAATACCGCATGGATCGTGCGCGCGCAGCCGAGCAAGTTCACCTCGATCACACGACAAAGCTCTTCGTCAGTGTCATCGCACAGCGCCGGGCTCGAACCGATACCCGCCACGTTCGCCAGCACGTCGATGGTTTCGAATGCATCGAGCGTCGTTTTGACCAGGCGATCGATCTCGGCCCGAATGGTTATGTCGGTTGGAACGACGATCGCCCGGACCCCGTGTTGCGCAACCTCGGCTGCGAGCTGGTCCAGAATATGGATCTCGCTGCTCGGAGCAGCCAAGACGACGTGCGCTCCCGCGGCGGCGAACGCCCGGACCGTGGCAGAACCGATGTCGCCGGAGGCGCCGGCGACGACGGCGACGCGGCCTTTAAGACGAGTAAGCTCCATGGTCGGCACCATTAAAAATAGCCATCAAGCCAACAAATCCTGCTCCTCCCCGCGGGTATTAAATCCGATTGGCTGGTCGCGCTTTGGCGCTAGGGCGACTCTTCTCGAGAAAAGCTTTCACCGCACGCCGGGGGGCGCGCGCAAGCCATGCCTCGACGATCACATCCTTCAGGCTCTTCGGCGCGATCCGCCTGAGTTGCACCAGCACCGCCGGATAGCCATCGAAGTGCGGCGTAGTGAAAAAGACCTTCGGATCGCTCGCAAGCAAGACGTCTTTCAATTCCAGATCGCCGGTGTAAACGCCCAAGATCGGGCCGTCAGGAGCATCGTCGCCCAGGGCTGCAAGGTCGGAACGCCGCAGCGGCCGCTCCCAAGTAAAGAATTTTTTGTTGACGATCCAAGCCGACTTGCCGCTTGACGAGGTTTCTTCGCTCGTTCCCGGCAGCGCAAGCGCAAATCGGCGCACGTCGCTCCACGAAGCCACCGCTATGCGCCGACGGTGGTAAGAATGAGGCGCTCGCCCATATCCGCCTTCATAGTCATCAGGCTACCTCAGTAAACCGTGTCTTTTCCTTCTTGCCGCCAGGCGGGGCCTGATATACCGCTCGGCTCCGGGCTCGATTCCCGGGCGCTCCAGCCGGAACGGAGGCAAAACCGTTGCGAAGTCGCAGTCGATGTGGTATCGTCCGCAACGTATCAGGCCGTCGACACATCGAAACGCGCGAGGCGCCGCAGTAATGCGGCGCCTCGTTAAGTTGGATGAGCTCTTCGCTATTCCGCTTCGCTAAGCTTAGGGTGACACAGCGTGCGCTTTCGGCTGAGTTTCGGCTCTCAATTGCCCGCATGCGGCAGCGATATCGCGGCCCATGTTCTGCCTTACCGTGACCGGAACGCCGGCCGCGTCGAGAATTGCAGCAAACTCCCAAATACGCGGCTCCGGCGTCGCAACGTACGGAGCATCCGGCGTTGCGTTGTACGGGATGAGGTTAACGTGATAGAGG
>JBAVTZ010000022.1:0-2136 GCA_049696515.1 Candidatus Cybelea sp.
ACGATCATCCCTTCGTAAACGTCCACACCGGGACCGACGAAGAAACGTCCGCGCTGCTCGAGGCCCATCAGCGCGTAGCCGGTGGTACGTCCGGTATCGCTGGCGACCAGGGCGCCGACGCTGCGCCCGGGGAGCTCTCCCTGCCACGGCTGATGATCGTAGTAAGTGTGCGACAGCACAGCCGTGCCGCGCGTCAAGGTTAGCAGTTCGCCGCGCAATCCAAAGATTGCGCGGGTCGGCATCGTGTATTCGAGCCGCTGCACGTCGCCGACAACCAGCATATTCGACATCGTGGCTTTTCGCCGGCCTAGCGCTTCGATCACGCTGCCGGAATATGCCTCCGGAACGTCCACGACGACGTATTCGACCGGCTCCCAGCGCTTGCCGTCGCGCTCGGTAACGATGACCTGGGGCTTCGAAACCGCAAGTTCGTAGCCTTCGCGCCGCATCGTTTCGATGAGAATCGCAAGATGGAGCTCGCCGCGCCCGCGCACTTCGAATGTGTCGGCGGAAGGCGTGTCGGAAACCCGGAGCGCGACGTTCGATTCCAACTCGCGCATCAAGCGCGCGCGCACCTGACGCGAGGTAAGGTACTTTCCCTCTCGGCCCGCAAAAGGTGAGTTATTGACGCTGAAAAACATCGACACCGTCGGTTCGTCGACGGAAACGGCGTGAATGCTCTCGGGCGTTCCCGCGTCGGCAATCGTATCGCTGATGTTGAGATCGTCGATTCCCCCGACGCAGACGATGTCGCCGGCCGAGGCTTCCTCCACGTCGATTCGCTCCAGACCGGCAAAGGTCAACAGCGTCGTGAGACGCAGGCCGGCTGTGATGTCGCCGTCGCGTCCGATCTTCACGATCGGCGCGTTACGTCGCGATGTCCCGCGGAAGATTCGGCCGATGCCGATGCGTCCGACGTAGCGGTTGTGGTCGATCGCCGAGATGAGGAGTTGGAAGGGGCCGTCTTCGGACGGTGCTTCGGGGACGCGCGAGACGATCGTTTCGAACAACGGCTCGAGCGAGTCGCTCTCGTCCGAGAGCGAGCGCTTCGCGATGCCGGCCTTTGCATTCGTGAAGAGCACCGGAAAATCGGCCTGCTCGTCGTTGGCGCCGAGCTCGACGAAGAGGTCAAAGGTTTGATTGACCACCTCCTGCGGACGGGCATCCTTGCGGTCGATCTTGTTGACAACCACGATAGCGCGCAAGTCGAGTTCCAGCGCCTTGCGAAGGACGAAGCGAGTTTGCGGCATGACGCCTTCGGCCGCGTCGACCAACAACAACACGCCCTGGACCATCTGGAGTACGCGCTCGACCTCGCCGCCGAAGTCGGAGTGCCCGGGTGTATCCACGATATTGAACTTCACGTCACCGTGCCGTACTGCCGTGTTTTTGGCGAGAATCGTAATCCCACGCTCGCGCTCGAGCGGATTGGAGTCCATCACACGGGTAGCGACCTGCTGGCCCTCTCTGAATACGCCGCTCTGCTTGAGCATGGCATCAACCAGCGTCGTCTTACCGTGGTCGACGTGTGCGATGATTGCGACGTTGCGTATATCCGAGCGGGTTTTCACGGTTTTGCTGATTTGCGCGCCCGCGAGCGCGTGGCCTGCGAGCGTCAGTTGGTGGTGAGGACTTCGACGATTTGACTCGGCGAACCATTGGAGAACGCGGTAAACCACGGGTGTCCTTGGGCGTCCACCGCAAGCCCGAGTGGATCGAAGGGAAGATTATACACGACCTGTCGCCCTTGGGCATTCATTCGCCATAGCGCGCCTTTGGGCGCAAACGGATCTCCACCCGTGAACCAAAGGGCGTTCGGCCCGACGGCGAGGCCGCTCGCATATGCCGCTTGGGTGAGCCCTTTGTGCGTGATTCGCACGAGTTTGACGCTTCCGGCTTTGACCGTTGCGAGGTAGGCTTGTGGTGAGAGTCGATGCCCGTAGTTTAGCGTCGTGAACCACAGGTCGCCGTCTAGCCCAACCGCCGATATTTTCGGCGCGTGATTTGGACAGCAGGGCAAAAACGCTTGATGCATCTGCAGCGATATCCGGACCAGCCGGCCTCCCACCGCCGTGCGCTCCAACACCTGCCCACGCGCGTGCGCGGTTGCGGCCGTGAACCAAAGGTTTCCGCCCG
>JBAVTZ010000023.1:0-13987 GCA_049696515.1 Candidatus Cybelea sp.
TTACCGATGGGCGCGCGGGAGCGGACGCGCGTCCTGCGGCCGCGACGACCGTTCCCGAGCCCGTCCGCGTCGCCAGATAGCCTTCGGCGGTCAACTGTTCGAAAGCCAGCGCCACCGTATTGCGCCCGAGTCCGAGGCGTTTTGCGAGTTGTCGAGTTCCAAGCAATCGGGTACCGATGGGAAACGCGCCGCTCTCGATCGCCTGGCGCAACCGGCGCGTCAACTGCAGAAAAAGCTGCTCGCCGGACGCGCGGTCGGGAAAGAGCGGTTCGAGCGAAAGCGGCTCCTCCATATTACCCAGTAGTGGCACGTTACAAGGAGCCACTCCTGCCTTAGAGTAGAGGTATGCTCAAACGAATCGCCTTCACCATCGCCCTCGTCCTCGCGTTGCCGGCCCGCCTGCCCGCCGCAGACGACGTGACCTCGATCAAAATCAGCCACGACTTCGATTGGAACTTCGGAACCTGGAGGACTCACATCCGGCGATTGCTGCATCCCTTATCGGGCTCGACGCAGTGGGTTGCCTACGATGGCGTCGTGACGGTGCGCCCGTTGCTCGGCGGCGCGGCCAACGTCGAAGAGGTGGAGGCCGACGGACCGAACCACATCGAGCTGCTCGACGTTCGCACGTTCGACCCGCGATCGCACCAGTGGATCGAAAACCAAGCCTACGGTGCCGCCAATGCCCTCGGGCAACCCGCCTTCGGCACGTTTGCAAACGGTCGCGGCCTCTTCTACGATGTCGAGACGTTTAACGGCCGAACCGTGCTCGTACGTCAAACCTTTTTCGACATCGCGCCGTCGTCGTACGCCTTCGAGCAAGCCTTCTCAAGCGATGGCGGGCGAACGTGGGAGCCAAACTTCCGCGCGCGTCTCGTACGCACAAGCGCCAGCGCGGCATCGGAAGGGGCGGGGACGGCCGCGCTCTCACACGATTTCGATTTCAACTACGGCACCTGGCGAACGCACATCAAATATCGTCGCGATTCAGGCGACACGCCGGCGTGGGGACAGCAGACGGGGACGGTTACTCTGAGGAAGGTTTGGAACGGCCGCGGGCTGTTGGAAGAGATTTCCGTCGGCGGTCCCGGCGGATTCGCGGGGTTGACGCTCTATCTCTACGATCCGCAAACGCACGAATGGAGCCAAACCTATGCCGACTCGAGCGACGGAACGTTTGGTCCATCGATGATCGGCACGTTCTCGCACGGTCGCGGCAAACTCTTCGCCCAGGTAGCGTACGGCGGTAAACTCGTGCTCCAACGCGGATTGTGGTCGGATATTCGCAGGGACGCGCACCATTTCGAGATCGACGTTTCGGACAACGGCGGCACCTCGTGGCAGCCGGTCTTCGTTGCGGCGCTCATGCGCATCGGCCCCGGAGCCTAGCAGATGCCTACAGCAGCTAGGCACGGTCGTTACAGCTCTCGGTGAACTACGAAACCTGTACAGTTCGGCTCAGGGGCGTGCTCCGCCGCATCCCGCTAACGTAGCAGCATGCTCTCGCTTTGACTGGTTGCGGATCTGTATCGTCGGGTCCGAGATGTAGCCATGCTGCTTGACGTACGGCGAGATGATCATCACCGGCCATCTTGGCGCGACCGAAAGGTCTCTGCAAGACTCGTTGCAGGCGCGACTACGGCGGCGATTCACTCGAGCAACTGGACGGTCCCGGCTCCTTGAAGAGCGGGACGACGACGCTGAGCTTGGAGCGCGAACGATCCCTCGTCACTCTAAAGGGTTTTCAACCTCAAAGCGGCAGAACCAAGCCGGAATGCGCAAGGTCCACGCTGCCGTTTGGGGTGTGGCAATGCTGGCGGCACTCGTCGCGTGCAGCCACGGTAGCGGCGTGACGGGTCCACAACAACGGCCATCCCGGGTCCCGGCGCATAGGCGCACCTCCGTTCCTGGCCCATTTCTGGGGCCGGCTCCTTCACCCAAAGAAACGCGTTTTGAGGCGATCCAGACGCCGAGCCCCTCGGCCTCGCCGGCGGCCAAACAAGCGCCCACCCTTGCGCCGGCCGAGCAAAGAGTGAAGGTGGTTCGCCTAACTCCCGACGCTGCGCCGCGCATTCTCGACGTTGCCATGAGCGAAACGACGGTGCGGCCGGGCGATCGGGTCTCTGGCAGCGTCGTCACCAGCTCGAACGTCGCCAGTGTCGAGGCGCGCATCGGGGGCTATGCCGTGAGCCTCGTGAAAGTCGGCGTCGGGCGATTTGCGCTCGCCTACGCGGTCGGCGCACTGCCGTGGTTCGTGCACGGCGATTTCAAAATGCAGGTGATCGCCCGTAATCCGCGTGGTGATGCCGCGATCCGCACTATTTCCTTGACAGTTCCTTAGTTCGCGGGCGGCGGCCGCTTGAGGCGGTCGGGGCGGAGCTCGATGGGCTGTTGACGCGCGCGGGTGTTAGTGAGAATCGGGGGTTACGGGCTAAGGCAGACTGCTCTTTGAACCCTAGTTTCATCCTGCGGCTCCGACGCTTCTCGAACAGCAGCAAGACTATCGCGAGAAGCGGACAGATGACGCCGGTGTAAAACGGCACGCCCGAGTTCCCTGGTGAAACGTTTCCCGCTTTGAGCAACTGATGGATGCGCCCGATAGCATCGCCGAGTAGGAAGACTGAAGCTACCAACACCGCGGCCGCCTTGGGCGTCCCAGAAACCGCCCCCGGCTACTCCACGCGGAGCGGGGCCGTCTCGACCTGTTTGATGCCTGCCGTGTTGCGGGCGATGATGTCCAGCTCGTAAGAATGCCGGCGTGAGAAGGGCGGTAGCTCGAGCACGCGCGTGTGAAAGCGATAGAGTCCTGGCGCGACGTGGTCGCTGTTAACCGAGAAAGCCGCCGTCCGCACTTCGACCGACGCAACGTTCGTGCTCACGACGATCGTGCCGTCGAACCAGCTTCCTGGGGTGATGGTCAGCGTCGAAAACCATATTGCCACGATCTGCGGCGGGGCGTCGGGTTTAGCGACCGGTGGCGATGGCCACCGGCGCGGCGCCGTCACACCGACCGTCAAATTCGACGGAGCGCGAAGCGGCTTGGGCGCACATGCCGTCGTAAACGAGCAGAGCGTCGCCGCTAGAAGGATCGTCACGGCGCCGCAAAAAGGGTTTCGAGATACCTCGAAGGATGACTTACGATACATGGACCTGACGGAACCGCTTTCCTCTCAGGTGGAAGCTGTGCCTCCCGCGCACCGCATCGATCTTGTCATCGAGCCTTCCGGATTGGCCAGCCGGCTCGATTGGCTCGTGACGTTGGCGGGGATCTGGATCGTTACGGGACTGTTCATCGACGCACACGAGCACCTCTTCCTCGCCGTCGAGTCGTTCTTCAACCCGTGGCACTTGACGATGTACAGCGGCGCCATTTTCGCCGCTGCCGTCTTAGGCTTCACAATCGCCGGCAACTACCGCGACTCCGGTTCGTTTTGGAAGGCCGTTCCACCCGGATACGTCCAGAGCGTGTTCGGAGTCGCAGCGCTGTTGCTCGGCGCCGCGATGGATTTCGTCTGGCACGCCATCTTCGGATTCGAGCATCAGCTCGATCTGCTGCTCAGCCCGCCGCATTTGTTCTTGCTCAGTGGGCTGTTCTTCTTGATCACCGGACCAGTCCGCAGCGCGCTTCGGCGTCCGAACGCGCCGAATCTCGTCGAGCAGCTGCCGATGTTGATTTCGTTCGGTTTGGCATTCGAAATCATTCAGTTCGTCACGCAGTTTGGCTTCTATCCTGAGGCGCTTCGGCGCGATCATCCTCTTTCGCAGATCGCCTTCCCGCGCGAGCAGTTCGTCCTGTCGGTCGTGCTCTATTATCGCCAGGCTTTAGAGCTCTCGATCGTTATCTGGCAAAGCATTCTGCTCGCCACCGCGGCTCTCTATCTGTGCGTGTGCAACCGCCTGCACTTCGGCGCGCTGATCGTACTCTGTGTCACCGTGAAGCTCTGGATCGGAGGCGAGCTCTCCAGCGATCGCATGGAGCTGCTCCTGCTCGTGCTCTCGTCCATCGCGGCCGGCGTTGCCGGCGACGTGCTCGTGGCGAAGCTGCGGCCGTCGGCGCGCAGGCCCAACGCGCTGAGACTCCTGGGGTTCGTTGTTCCCGCGGCATACTTCGCGGCCTATTTTATCCTTGCTGTTCCAATGTTCGGCGGAACTTGGTGGGACGCGAGCTTGGTCTTCGGGTCGATAGCCGTCGCGGGGATTGCGGGGCTCTGCATGAGTCAGCTCATGCTCGCGGGGTCGCAAAGAAGCACGACGACTGCATGAGGCTTTACCCAAGCGCGTACCTCGTCGCGCTTGCGACCGTTGCCCTGCACCTCGCCGTCTGCCACCGCTTCGGCCACTATCGCGACGAATTTTACTTCATCGACTGCGCGAAGCATCTGGCGTGGGGGTACGTGGACCAACCGCCGTTGGCGCCGTTTCTCGCGTGGTTGACGGGACCGCTCGGCTATCCCGTCTGGGCGTTGCGATTGGTGCCCGGCGTGCTCTCCGGGGTGACCGTGCTCTTCGGGTGCGCGATCGCGCGCGAGCTCGGCGGCCGTGGTTTCGCGCAGACGCTGACGGCCGTGACCATCGCGCTCGCGCCGGGGCTGATCGGCATCGCATACGGTCTCTCAACGGAGGTGCTTTCGCCCGCGGCCTGGACCGCACTAATCTACCTGACGATACGGCTCGTCAAAACGCAAGACACGCGGCTCTATATCGCGATCGCCCTGGTTGCGACGCTCGGCTTGTATGCAAAATACTCGATCGCCGGCTGCGCCGTCGCGCTCGCTATGGGGCTGCTCCTGACGGGGAACGGCACTTTGCTGCGATCGCGCTGGCTCGCGGCCGGACTCGCGCTGACCGTGATACTGGTGTTGCCGAATGCGTTATGGCAGATTCGGCACGGCCTTCCGATGCTTGAGGTGATCCACAACGACCAGCTCAATCGTCACGCGCTCGCCAACGGCATGGCCGACGAATCGCCGAACCGATGGATCAACGCACTATACATGCTCGGCCTACAACTCGCGTATAATAACCCGATCTTCGCGATCGTTTGGGTTTGGGGATTGGTGTGGCTGTGGCGGCCGCCGTATCGATTCTTGACGGTGGCGTATCTGCTGCTGTTGGGCATCCTGATCTGGACCATCGGGCGCGGCTACTACATCCAAGGCTTCTATCCAGCGCTCTTCGGCGCGGGAGCCGTGGCGATCGAGCGCGCGCTCGACGGAAGGCGCGTCGCGGTCAAAGCGGCGCTGCTCGCCGCAACGGTCATCGCCGGGATTCCGATGTTTCCGCTCTCGCTGCCGATACTGCCGCTGCCCGAATACATGGCCTACGAGCGCACCATTGGCTTGAGCCGGCCAGCGCCGCCCGACGGCCAGACCCATCTGATCAACCCGATGTTCGCCGACCAGCTCGGCTGGAAGACGATGACACAGACCGTCGCGGGCGCGTATTGGTCGCTGCCTCCGGCGCAGCGCAAGATCACGGCGTTGTTTGCCGACCGCTATGCCTACGCTGGGGCGCTCGATTACTACGGACCGCGCTACGGCCTGCCGACCGTCATTAGCCCAAACAACAACTACTATCTGTGGGGAAGGCGCGGCTATAGCGGCCAGTCGGTTTTAGCCGTCGGGGCGACGGACTATTGGCTGCTGCTCCGCTGGTTCGGCAGCGTCCGGCAGATCGCGGTGTACCGCAACGATTATCGTTGGATGCTCGAGGGACCGCTGCCGATCTATCTGTGTACGCGTCCGCGCGTGCCGCTGGCCGTTATGTGGCCCGCCTTTAAGTATTACGGGCTGTGAGCCATTTTGGCTTCGTGAAGAAGGAATCGGTTTCGTTCGGGTACGACAGCCACGTATGGAAAACGTGCACGCAGAACGCTCCGCCGGCTGGTCCGTCCTCTGCTACGTCGGCGTCCTCGTCATCGCGACTATGCTCAGCCACGGCATGCCAGGCATCGACGAACGAGCCTCCAAAACGGCCCTCCTCATCGACGCTCACCGTTATGCGCTTCTGTTCAGCGCGTGGCTGACGTTCCCGGCAGTAGCATTCTTCTTATGGTTTCTCGTCGGACTGCGGACTTATTTGACAAACGCGCCGGGACGGCAAGAGGGCCTGCCTACCTTCGCAATGATTGCCGGGGTCCTAATGAGCGCGCTCTCCCTCTTCGCCGTATCCCTGGAAACCGTTGCGCTCTACTTCGCGCCGGATCCCTTTGCGCGCAACGGACTTGAGGCCATCTACAACGCCTTCGTCTTCACGCAGGGCGGCCTTGGATACGCGCCGGTCGCGATCTTTCTGTTTGCGGCCGCGCACAGCATGCGCCGTCACGAGTCGGCCCCGCGGTGGCTCGCGACGATCGGCTACGTCGCGGGCATCGGCGCGGTAATTGCCACGCTTTCGATCTTCTTTACGTCTACGGATTCGCTAATGGCACCCGGCCAGATGGGCCCGGGAATTTTCGGCGCGCTTCCCTCGGCCGTATGGCTTGTCGCAACGGGAATCGTGATGATTCAAAGCAAGCGCGGCGCCCCGGCGTCGAGCGGCGTAGGATAGTAGGGCGCCTACTCGAGCACGTCCCAGCCGTACTCGAGCAAGGGTTTCGCTTTCTTAACCAACGCGAGGCTTCTCTCGATCAGGCCTGCACCGGCGACGTCGACGTCGGAGAGCTTCTCGCTCGCCATGAACGTCCCGATCTTAAAATAGGCCGCAATCGGACTGTCCGCGAGCGCTTCGAACCCGCGAGGCATCCGTTTGAGCGCCGGTTCTGAGCCCGACAATGCGATATCGTTGCGTTCGAGGGCGCGCAACACGCTTTGAAAACGTTTGGGATCGCGGGCCATCGCCTCGCGCCAGAGCTGTAGCGGAACTTTGTCGAGTTGGTAAAAGCCGGCGACCGCAAACGATTCCTTCGGCGCCACGTGGATGTACAGACCGCCGGGCGCGCCGCGAACGCCGCGGTAAGGAAGGTACGTTCCAAGATTGGTTTTGTACGGGCTCTTGTCGCGCGAGAAGCGCACGTCTCGATAGATGCGAAATCCGACGCGTGAAGGATCGGCATCGATTGGGATCTTCGCTTTGTGTAGTGCGCGCGCGAGGTCGACGGTCAAAGCTCGTAGTGGCGCTAGGCACTCGCGTTCGTAAAGCTCCTTGCGCGGGGCGAACCACCCGCGGTCGTTGTTCTTCTTCAAGTCTCGAAGAAACTTAAGGGCTTGTGCCGAGAAACCGGTAAAGGCGTCTCCTGTTCCTTTTGCCATCACCACGCGCGGTTCGGGTTAGGGCGTTGCCAGGCCTCGGCAATTGCTATGTCGGCGAAACGATCGGTGGCTGCGATGATCGGTTCGGTCAAGCCGAATGAATGCCCAGCGTCGTCAACAACGACTAGCTCGCTTCCCGGCCACGCGTTCGATATCTGCCAAGGAATATCGAGCGGACTGCTGATGTCGAATCGGCCGTGGATCAGGACGCCCGGGATACCGGCCAGCCTCGATGCCTCGCCTAGCAATATCCCGTCTTCGAGCCACGCCGCATTGCGCCAGTAATGGGTCACCAACCGAGCGAAACAGAGGCGGAACGCCGGATCGTCCCAGCGCGGACTGCGGCCGCCCGATCGTAACGAAACGTGGGCTTCCTCCCAGTCACACCAATCTCGGGCCGCCTTTTCACGCACTTCGGGGCTGCTATCGTGTAACAGGCGACTGTACGCCTCGACGAGGTCGCCGTCACGTTCTGCGGCCGGGACGCCATCGCGAAAGCGCGCCCATTGTTCGGGGAAGAGCCGTCCCACATCGCGCGTCATCCAACGAACCTCATGGCGACGCGTTGTGCCAATCGAAGAGAGTACGGTCTCGGTGACGCGCTCCGGGTAACGTTCCGAATAGGCTAATCCCAGCGTCGAGCCCCACGAACCGCCGAACACCAACCAGGATCCGATTGCAAGATGCCCGCGCAACTTCTCGATGTCCTCGATCAGATGGTGAGTCGTGTTGGTGCGCAAGTCCGCGGCTGGATCACTAGCGAGTGGCCTGCTTCTGCCGCAGCCGCGCTGGTCAAACAAGACGATCCGATATTTTTCCGGATGGAAGAAGCGACGAAGTCCATTGGTGCATCCCGAACCAGGACCGCCGTGGAGGACGACGGCGGGTTTACCGCCGGGGTTGCCGCAGCACTCCCAATACAACCGATGCCCATCTCCGACATCCAAGTTCCCTTGGTCGTACGGCTCGATTTCCCGATAAAGTGATTGCATAATCTGTCCCCCGTTAGATACGGGAACGCAGGCGATTCGAAACCACTGGCATTCGAAACGAGGACCGTCTGACCCAGCGGCGCCCTTCGACTCCGCTCAGGATGACAAGGTTGCGGGACGCGCGAGGCGGCTAAGAATCAGCGGGGTTATGGATTTTTTAGCGGGGCGCGCATTGAGGTGTCGGCCGGCCAATAGTGACCGTAACCTGACATCATCACGACGGCCCCACCGATCGCAAAGATGATCAGCAGGCCGACTGCGACCACACGATAGAGCGCATGCGGGACACCGCGGCTTTCGGGAACCTTACTAAAATCCAGGTACTCATCATCGCTAACAATCATGACGAGTAACTACGCTCCTTTCGCCGGCGGCGCAAACCCGATGACGTTGAGCCCCGCCAAGAGTGCTAAGATGCCCCCGACCCCGAGCAAAAACAGCATCAGCTTGAAGACATGGTTCTCGATGCCGGTGCTCTTCCAATCCTTATAGAGGGCGTAAAAGGCGACCGCCGCAACGATGATCCCGCCAATCACTGCCCCTAACCGCTCGATAACGCCAGGATTCACAGAATCTGCCCCTTACAACAAGTAGAAGATCGAGAAAAGCACGACCCAGATTACATCAACGAAGTGCCAATACAGCGTACCGGCCGTAATCCCGAAAAACTTTCCTCTGGTGTAAACGCCGGCGGCCGACTGCAGCACGAGCACCGTCAGATAACAGACGCCTAGGAAGACGTGGAAGCCGTGCATGCCGGTTAATGTAAAGAAGGAGGCCCCGAAGATGCCGCTGCCCCACCACGTCACGTGCTCTCCGAAGATGAGATGGTTGTACTCGAAGGCTTGGCCGCCGAGAAAGCCGAGCCCGAGGACGATCGTCGCCAGCAGGAACAACATATATCGCATAAAGTTGCCGTGCTTGAAGTTCTCGAGGGCGTAGTGCATGGTCGCACCCGACCCAAACAGCACGACCGAGTTCCAGGCGGCAAAGGCAACGTCGAGGCGCTGTATTCCCGGCGGCGGCCAGCCCTGGCCGCTGTTGCGCAGATAGAGATATGCAAAAATGAACGAGGCAAAAAGGACGCAGTCGCTCACCAGGAAGAACAGGAAGCCTTGGAGGCGCAGTTCTCGCGTCTCGATATAGAGTTGGTCGACCTCGCCGTGCGCGTCGCGTGTGAGCGATGCGACCGACACTAATGCGCTCCCGCGGGCACTGGCGGCGGCGAATCGGTCAACTCCTCTTCAAGCCCCTTATATGGCAGCGGCTGACTGAAATCGTAGGGCAAGCCGTAGACCGTCGGAATGTGCTTGAAGTTGTAGTAGTGCGGCGGCGATGGCACCTGCCATTCGAGCGTCCTCCCTCCCCAGGGGTTCGGCCCGGCTTTCTTTCCGTTACGAATGCTCCAAATCACGTTGACGAAGAAGATTAGGATCGAAAACGCCATCACATATGATGCGAACGATTCGAAGCGGTTCCAGAACTCGAACTGCGGATCGTAGGTCGCCACTTGGCGCGGCATACCTTCCATGCCGAGCCAATGCATCGGGATGAACGTCCCGTTGAAACCGATGATGAAGAGCCAGAAGTGCAGCTTTCCGAGCGTCTCGTTCAGGAGCCGTCCGGACATCTTCGGGAACCAATAGTACATGCCGGCGAAGATACCCATCATGCTGCCGCCAACCAGCACGTAGTGGATGTGCCCGACGATAAAGTACGTTCCGTGCACATGGAGATCGAACGGAATGGCAGCCAGGAAGATCCCGGTGATCCCGCCCACGGTGAAGAGAGCCACGAAACCGATGGCAAAGAGCATCGCGGTCGTGTAATGGATCTTGCCGCCCCACAGCGTCGCCGTCCACGAGAAAATCTTGATCCCAGTGGGCACTCCGATGATGAACGTGATGATCATAAAGGGCAGCTGCAAAAACGGGGCGAGACCCGACGTGAACATGTGGTGGGCCCAGACCATGAATCCCGTCAGCGCAATCGCCATTGACGAAAAAGCGATCAGCTTGTAACCGAAGATCGGCTTACGGGCGAAGGTCGGCAGCACCTCGGAGATGATGCCGAAGGCCGGCAGGATCATGATGTAGACGGCCGGGTGCGAGTAGAACCAGAACATGTGCTGCCACATGACCGGACTGCCGCCTTTGGTCGGATCGAAGAAGGGCACGCCGAAGACGCGGTTGATGAAGAGCGCGGCTAAGGCGGCTGCAAGCGCGGTGGTGGCAATCATCAGTAGCGGCGCGGTAGCGAACTGCCCCCACACAAAGAGGGGCATGCGGGTGAAGGTCATGCCCGGCGCGCGCATCTTCAATATCGTTACCAGGAAGTTGAGGCCGGTCATGGTCGAACTGACCCCGACCAGAAAGATCGCCGCGCACCACATCGACGTTCCGGCGGCGCCCTGCAGCGAGACCGGAGGATACTCCATCCAACCGGCCGTCGGCGCGCCCATCAGGAACGACGAGAAGAGCATCAACCCGGAGACCGGAAATATCCAGAAGCTGAGCATGTTCAGCCACGGGAAGGCGACGTCGCGCGCGCCGATCTGCACCGGAAAGATCAAGTTACCGAAGCCGCCGGTCAGCAACGGAATGGCAACCAGCCAGACCATCGCGCTGCCGTGGATGCTGTAGATTTCATTGTACGTCTCGGGTGAAACGAAGCCGCCATTCGCGTTGAGCAGCTGCGTTCGGATGGTCTCCGCCAGCAACCCCGACAACATGAAGAAGACGAAGCCGGTGATAAGATATTGAACCCCGATAATCTTGTGATCGAGTGAGAAGACGTATCGCCGGACGAACCCCTGTGGTTCCGGGTGAATGTGATCGGCGATTCCTCCCGAGTGTACCGCTGCTACTGCCATCGTACTTTCGATTGTATCATTTCAGTGTGTTGAGAAAGGCCACCAAATCGGCAATGTCCTGCGAAGTTAGGCCGTTCGCGCTGGCGTTCGGCATCGTGCCCATGCTGCCCGTGAAGCCGTTCTGCAGGATGGCTGCGACGTTTTCGGGGGTAGCCGGCTGATTGTTGACGAGATTGGGATGCGACGGGTCGTGCAGGACACCCTTGAGGCCGGGGCCGACCAGACGCTGGTCGAACGGGGCGAGCTTGTGACAGGCCCCGCATTTTTGCGCGAAGAGCTGCTTGCCGGACGACGCGTTGCCTCCCTGGAGCGCAATCGCCTGACCGCCGGCCGCCGGTAAGGCGTTACTGACGTGGGCGTTCTTCTGCTGCATGCCTTTGAACCAGCGATCGAACGACGCTCTATCCTCGATCACCAAGTACTGCTTGTTCATCTCGCTATGCAGCAGCCCGCAGAACTGCGTGCAAATGATCCGGTAGCGACCCGCGAGCTGCGGCGTAAACCGGATCGTCGTTACCAAGCCCGGAACGGTGTCGTTCTTGAGTCGCATGGCGGGAACCCAAAAACCGTGAATTACATCGGCGGCGGTGAGATTCAACGTCACCGGTTCGCCGAGCGGAACGTGCATCTCGTTGGGTACCTCGCCGTTGATTTCGGGGTACCGGAACGAGAAGTAGAACTGATGGCCGATCGCTTCGACCACAAGGCCATTCTCCGGCTCCAGCAGGATCTCGTACCAAATTCTTACGCTGATGATTGAGAGTAAGACAACGAAGAGCGCAGGAATGACGGTCCACCAAAACTCGAGCTTGTTGTTGTCGTGGACCTGTACCCCAATCGCATCCGGCGGATCGCTGGCTCTGGCGCGGAACGCGATCGCGAAATAGATGAGATATCCGGCCACAAAAATGTAGAGCGCGCTTCCCGTCGCCGCCATGAAGCGAAACAGGGTGTCAACCTGGTGTGCGGTAACGATCGCGGCCGGCAGATATCGCTCGAGCGGGAACACGTACCAGAAGACCATCGAGGCGATCGCCAGGACGGCCAGGACCGCGGTGGCTACCCAGAAAGCCCGATCGGGCCGGACGGGCTGCGCTCTGTTCTCAACCAAAAGAAAGCTCTCTCCCCAAAACTCACTATAGAAGCTGAGTGCGCGACTCGCACGGACTAAAGCGGCTCTTAAGAGACTCTCTCGGTGTACCCTGCAAACTCTCTTACTAGCCAGTCGACGTTGGTAATCGCGCTCCCGACCACGACCGCATCGGCCCGGGCTTCGAGTGCGGCGCGCACCTGGGCCGGGGAGCGGACGCCCCCCTCGCAAACCGCGAACCGCCCCATGCTCGCGAGCTCGCGAACCAAATTGAATGCCGGCAGCGCCTGGCCGGCCGTTTCCGCCGTATAGCCGCACAACGTGGTCGCAAGGGCGTCGGCGCCGGCCCTAGCAGCCCCCGCCGCGTCAGCAGCGGTCGCGCAATCGGCCAGCGCGAGCCGACCCTCCGCATGAATCGACTCCACCAGGTCGCCGACTTCGCTGCCGTCCGGCCGGCGGCGCGAGGTTGCGTCGAACGCCACGATCTCGGCGCCCGTGGCGATGACGGCTTGTACCTCCTCGAGCGTGGGGGTGATGTAGGGTTCGAAGCCCGCATACTCGCGCTTGATCAATCCGATCATAGGAAGCACGACGCGCTCGCGCACCGCGCGCAAATGCTCGCCTCCCGCAACCCGGACCGCAACGGCGCCCCCATCCTGGGCAGCCCGCGCCATCGCCGCGATGACGTGCGGGTCGTCGAGCGCCGAACCGCGCCAGGCCTGCACCGAAACGATCAATCCGCCTCGCAGCATTTCGAGTCGAGCCATCAGCTTAGTTCTTTCACGTCGATGCCGAGTTCACGATAGGCCAGGAACAACGCTCCCCCGGCCGGCTCGTAGCTTGCCGTGACGATCTCTGCCTGCGGGACCATTTCACGGATACGGGTTCGGACGCGCTCGCCGAAATGAGCGTCGGCAAAAACACCTCCGCAAAGTGCGACTTTTGCCGGAAACCCGGCCTCAATCGCCTTACAGGTGAGTACCGCGAGCCGATCTGCAGCGCCGCTGACGATCGGCCGGAAGCGTTCGAAACGCATCGCCATGGGCGCGAACGATGCGAGCCGATCCCGAGTTACCTCTCCCGCGTAAAAGGCGCGCACGATTTGGCGCAGCGAACCCAGCTTAAAGAACTCGAAAGCGGCATGCATCTCTTCGCCAAACGATCCATCGCGCTCGTCCTGTGCGCCCATCAACAAAGCCAGGGCGTCGGATGCAATTCGGAACGCACTTCCCTCGTCGCCGAAGAGAAAGCCCCACCCGCCAAGGGTGATGCTTGACCCATCGGCGCCGCGCGCGTAGACGACCGAGCCGGTTCCCGCAATGACGACGACGCCCGGCTGCCCGGCGAGCGCGCCTGCATGCGCGACGGGGGCATCGTGAACGAGGAGGACGCGTTTCGATGGGAGCTCCGGCAGCCGGCCCTGTGGCTTTCCGTCGTAGCCGCTAATGCCCGCAACGATAGCGGCGAAACGGGTGCCTTCGGGAAGATTTGCGCGGCGAGATGCGGCCGCAAGCGCATCCCGCAATGCGTCGCATAGACGGGTTGAATCCGCAGCAACGCCTACTTCATCGGCGGGGCCGGCTGTGCCGCGTCCGAGAATGCGGCCGCGTTCGTCAGCCACCACGGCGACGGTTGAGCTCTGGCCGCCGTCGATGCCCGCCACCAACGCGTTCACGCCGAGCGCTCCAGTAACTCGCGCGCGAACGCGTCGGCTGCCGATTCCCGCGCGCGCCGGTCGCGCAGCGCGGGAATCTCACCGATCGCCTCGCGGTGGTGATAGAGC
>JBAVTZ010000024.1:0-2750 GCA_049696515.1 Candidatus Cybelea sp.
TCCCAAGGGAGAACCGCGAGCTGCGCCGCGAGCAGCTCGCCGGAAACCGGATGGAAGGCCACCGCGCCACGTCCATCTTGGGCGCTAACGGCCGCAACGGCCGTAAAGACTCGGACGCCTAACTCGCCGCCGACCACCAAATCGCGTCCCACGCCGGCGACGTTCCACGGATGCGTCGTGCCGATTGAGAGAACGATCGGAGTCAAGGTGCCTCACCGTTCCAGAGCGCTACCAAATCGCGTGCCGCTTGGTACGGATCTTTGGCTTCGGAAATTGCCGAGATGAACGCGGCCATCGCGACGCCGCAGCGCCGAACTTCGGGAAGGTTTGGCGCGATAATGCCGCCGATGGCTGCAACCGGCAATGCACTCGCGCCCGCAACCTGACGTAAGCCCTCGATGCCGATCGGCTCACCCGCATCTGCCTTTGATTGGGTCGAGTAGACCGATCCGACGCCGAGGTAATCGACACCGGCAGCATCGGCGAGGCGCACCTCTTCGATCGTTCCGCACGACAGTCCGATCAGCCGTTCGCTAAGCGCGGCGCGAACCGGGGCCAACTGCACGAAGCCCGCATCGTCGGGTCCGAGATGGACTCCGTCGCAATCGAGGTCTGCTGCCGCGCGCCAATCGTCGTTCACGATCAAGAGCGCATCGTAGTCCCGCGTGAGCTCGCATAACTGACGAACGTTCTCAGCGATGATGCCGCTCTTGGCTCGATATTGCACGATGCGCACGCCGGCATCGAGCACCGCGTCGGCCAGCTCGATGAGGCGCGTCCCGTCGTTGAGAATAACGTAGATGCCGTGCAGCAGTTCGGCACGCCGGGCGCGTGTCAGCCGCGGCGCATGCGTTGCCATAGCACGACGTTGGCGATGAGATACGCGACGAAGACGATGCCGACGAAGATGGCGAGCCCGGTGTTATGGCGGGCGAGTGACATCGGCACGAGCAACCCAAAGCAAAGCACGGCTGCCGTCAACAGCACAACCACTCGCGAGATTGGTTGGAACACTATCCTTCTTCCCCAAGCAGAAGGTCACCGATGCGTGTCAGCTCCTCGTCGCTGCTGAAACGAAGCTCGATGCGCCCACCCCGCCCATACCGAACGAGCGACACGTGCGTGCCGAAGCGCTCGCGCATCCGCCCCTCGAAATCACGCTCTTCGGGCGATAACGGGCGCAGCACCGGCGACCGTCGATCGGGAGGCGTGGTCGTACCGTCGACGAGCCGCTCGAGTGCGCGCACCGTAAGGCCTTCGCTCACCGCGCGTTCCGCGAGCGGGCCGCGATTGACTTCGGGGATCGCGAGCAGCGCGCGTGCGTGGCCGGCCGAGAGACGTCCGTCGACCAACATGAGCTTGATTGCATCGGGCAGCCCGAGTAGGCGCAGTGTGTTGGCGACTGCCGCTCGACTCTTGCCGACCCGGCGCGCGACTTCTTCTTGCGTCAGCCCATATTCTTCGATGAGATATTGAAAGCCGGCGGCTTCCTCGAGCGGATTGAGGTTTTCTCGCTGGAGGTTCTCGACGATGGCAAACTCGAGCGTTTGTCGATCGTCACTGGCGCGCACTATTGCGGGAATCGTCGGACGCAACAAGGCAGCACTGGCGCGCCAACGCCGCTCGCCGGCCACGAGTTCGTACCCGTCTTCACGGCGTCGCACGATAATTGGCACCAGCACGCCGTACTCCGCGATCGACGTCTTGAGTTCGTCGAGGGTTCCCGCATCGAAATGCTTGCGCGGTTGAAACGGATTCGGTGTGATCTCGGAAATGGGGATCTCGCGCACGACTTCTTGCGAGCTCGAAACCGGAGCCCCAGCCTCGCCGAGTAACGCTGACAAACCTCGCCCCAGACCGCGTTTGGGTGTGCTCATGCCGACGAAGCCTGCGCCGATTCGAGCATCTCGCGCGCGAGCGCGAGATATGCCTGCGCGCCGCGGCTCTTAGGATCGAAGAGGATGACCGGTTTTCCGTACGAGGGTGCTTCCGAGAGGCGTATGTTACGCGGAATTTGGGTCTTGAAAACCTGATCGGGAAAGTATTTCTCCAGTTCGCGGATTACTTCGACCGCTAAACGCGTGCGACCGTCAAACATAGTAACCAGCACGCCGCTCACGTGCAGCGTTGGATTGAGCGCATCGCGAACGCGCCAGATCACGCTGGTCAACTGCGCGAGTCCTTCGAGGGCGTAAAACTCGGCTTGCACCGGAATGATGCATTCGTCGGCGGCGGTAAGCGCGTTGATCGTCAACAGACCCAGCGATGGCGGCGAATCGAGCAAAATAAAGTCGTAACGCGATGCGAGCGGTGCGAGCGCTTGACGTAAGCGGGTTTCGCGCGAAAGCGCGGCAACCAGCTCGACGTCGGCCCCCGCAAGATTGATCGTCGCCGGCACGAGCGTAAGATTTTCGATCTCGGTGCGCACGATGACCTCATCCAGCGGAATCTCTTGCATCAAAACGTGATAGATGTCGTGCGTCAGCCGCGTTTTGTCGAGCCCGAGACCGGTAGTCGTGTTTCCTTGCGGATCGGTGTCGACGACTAGGACGCGTCGCCCTTGCACTGCCAGCGCGGCGCCGAGGTTAACGGCGGTCGTGCTCTTTCCGACGCCGCCTTTTTGATTGACGAGTGCGATAACGCGACCCATTCAGGCCACGCCGGCGCGATCGAGATACTGCTCGAGGATTTGCAGCAGCAACGCTCGCTCGTTGCGCTCGGGCGCGTCGGTGACCTGCTCGAAAAGCCAG
>JBAVTZ010000025.1:0-2621 GCA_049696515.1 Candidatus Cybelea sp.
TGGGCCGCGACGCCGCGCGAGCTGCGTGCTCGAGCGCTGCTCGATGCCTCCGAGCGGATCGGCGCATCCTTTTTATTTGGGGAAGCCTTCTTCGCCAACTCGGGGGGCGACCATTACTTCCGTCTGGCGCTGACGGCGGTGACGCGCGAGGAGATTGGCGAGGGCATTCGGCGGATCGGCGAAGCGATCACGACCCTGCGCTCGTGAAGCGCACGCAACGCCGGCTCTTGCAGTGGTACCGGCGTTCCGGCCGTTCCGGCCTGCCTTGGCGTGTTGCGCGCAACCCTTATTACACCGTAATAAGCGAGTTTATGCTCGCGCAGACCCAGGTGGACCGCGTCACTCCGAAATTTCAAAGCTTCGTCGAACGTTTCCCCGATTTTGCCTCGCTCGCAAAAGCCTCTGTAGCCGACGTCTTACGCGAGTGGAAGGGCCTCGGCTACAATCCGCGCGCGGTTCGCCTGAAGCGCCTGGCGGATACCGTTGTGGAGCGTTACGGCGGAACGCTCCCTTCGGAGCGCGAGCAGCTGCGAGCGCTGCCCGGTGTCGGAGCGTACACGGTTGCGGCGATTCGAGCCTTCGCCTTCAATCTCGACGACGTGCCGATGGACACCAACCTCCGAAGGATTGTCCATCGAGTGTTTTTCGGAGTCGAGCATCCGCCCACGGCGGGCGCGCGCGAACTCCACGAACGTGCCCTGGCTTTTGCGTCGCCCGGGCACGCGCACGATTGGAACTCGGCGCTGATGGATCTCGGCGCAACGATCTGCACCGCGCGCACGCCGAAATGCTTGCTCTGTCCGCTTCGGCCGGATTGTGCGGCCGCGCCGATCGACGCCGCTAAGCTCGATCGCCTCCGCGAAGGCAACCTCAAGCCACGCTCCCCGCAAAACGCCATTCCATACGAGCAAACTATCCGTTACGCGCGTGGACGCATTATCGATTGGCTACGCGACTTGCCGCCCGGCCGGCGCATCTCGCTGCTCGACCTCCACTATGCCGTCGCGCCGGCGATTCCGGGACGCAGCCTCGAAGAGCTGGTCGAATTCGTGGGTGCGCTCGAGCGCGACGGCCTCGTGACGCGCGACGGAAACCAGGTCGCGCTCCGAGAATGACGCCGAGTGGCTTCGATTCCCTTTCCAAAGAAGAAGGTGCCGCGCAGCGTGGCCGTCGAGGAGCTGGCAATTCTCGAGCGCACGTACCCGCATCCCCAGACCGCTCTCGCGTATCACGATGAGTTCCAACTCCTTATCGCGGTGATTCTCTCCGCACAAACAACCGACGCTCGGGTCAACATGACCACCCCGGCGCTCTTTGCCAAGTATTCGACCGCCGAGAAACTTGCTCGCGCGCGCCAATCGGACGTCGAGACGATCATCAAGTCCACCGGCTTCTTTCGCATGAAATCCAAGAACATTATCGCGTGTGCGCGGGATCTAGTAGAACGTTTCGGTGGGAAGGTTCCACACGAGCGCGACGAGCTCGAATCGCTCGCCGGTGTCGGTCGCAAGACCGCGAGCGTCGTGATGGCTAACGCTTTCCACGAAGCGGCGCTAGCGGTGGACACGCACGTCTTCCGCGTTTCGCATCGCCTGGGGCTGACGCTCGGGAAGACGCCGCGCGACGTAGAAGACGACCTCACGGCACTCGTCCCTTCAAATAAGTGGGGCGATGCCACGCATTGGCTGATCCTTCACGGCCGTCAGATTTGCAAAGCGCCCACGCCGCAGTGCCCTCGTTGCCCCGTCAACCATCTTTGCCCGACGCCCCCGATCCTCGCAAAGTTCCTCACCGCTAAAGCAAAAACCGCAAAACGATGACCGCCGGTTCTGTCACCCTGAGCCCTTCGACTCCGCTCAGGACAGGCTCCGTCGAAGGGTGATCAGATTTCTTCTGATGCTAGCCATCTTGTGGCCGGCAATCCCCGTACACGCGGCGGACCTCACCATCGACAGCGTCTATGCGAAGGAACCTCCGTGGGGGCGCATGATCTCCAGTGTCTCGTGGTCGCCCAACGGTAGGCGGTTTCTGTACGTTCGCCGCAGCCAGGACACGAGCGAAGTGTTGCCGCTGATGCTCTACGACGTTGCGAGCGGAACCTCACGCGTGTGGCTTGCGGCAAACTCGTTCCGCGGCGAAGAGGAGACCCCTGAGATTCTCGGATGGTCGGCCGACGGCTCGCGCGTTGCGCTGCTCGTCGACGGGACGCTCTATGTAAGCGGCGTAAACCAACCCAATCCGCAGCCAATTGCCGGCGACGTTGACGACGCACTCTGGTCGTCTCGCGGCGATGAGATCGGCTACGCGCACGACGCCGACCTCTACGTCGCACGGATAAGTGGGCGCGCGACGGTCCGTCGTATAACGCACGGCGGCATCCCCGACACCATACTCAACGGTACGCTCGATTGGGTCTATCCGGAAGAGCTTGGCATCGAGCATGGCTTTCGCTGGTCGCCCGATGGAAGACGAATCGCCTACCTTACGATGGACCAGCGGCACGTCACTAACTTTCCGATCGTGGATTTCCTAACCGTCGGGAACTCCGTCGAGCACCAGCGCTATCCGCTAGCCGGCGAACCAAACCCGCGCGTGACGCTTCGTGTCGTCGATCTTGCAAC
>JBAVTZ010000026.1:0-49884 GCA_049696515.1 Candidatus Cybelea sp.
AGGCGGATGCGTCAGCATCCGCCTCTTCTCATTCGCGCTATAAGTCGGAGTCTGGAATGCGGTCGTCGTTCGGTTGTTGATGTAAGAAAAAGCGCGGGCCCTTGGGCGCTTTGATCGGCACGAAGGCCCGCGGCTTCTGCGAGAAGTCGAGGCAGTCGCCCGCGGGCGAGGTCGCGCGCGCATCGGCCGCTGTAAGCTGATCGAGCCCAAAGAGGTCCTCGGCGAAACGCAAGACGCTGGCCGTTTCGTACTGCACGTGCGACACGTGGTTTTTCTTCGCATACGGCGAGATCACGAGCAGCGGAACGCGAAAGCCCAGCCCGTCGTAACCTCGATGCGGCGGTGGAACGCGGTCGTAGAGGCCGCCCCAGTCGTCCCACTGCACGAAAATCACCGTGGTTCCCCAGAACCTACTTTTGCCTATAGCATTCACCAGGGTACTGACCCATGACGGCCCATATCCGCCACCGCAGGCGGTATGATCGGAGTTAGCGCACAGCGGTGTGATCCAGGTGAAACTGGCCAGCTTTCCCGCAGCAACGTCGGTCAGGAAACGTTTCTGCGGCGTGATGATATCTTTGTGCCAGTCGGGCCCGTTAAAAATGTGCCGTACGGCCTGATAGCCTGACCAATAACCGCCGAGCGGTTCCGTGTACTTGCTGGTGTAAAAGCGCCACTCGAGTCCGGCCTTATCGAATTCGTCGCCCAGGGTTTCATAGTCGAAACAGGGGGACTGATAGCCGTGGTAAACGCGCTCGCGGTCGATCTTGGCAACCGCGTTCCCAGGCTTCCCGCCACAGCCCCAATCTTCCAGCGGAACGTCGACACTCGAATGGGCCTGGGCCGCGATGATATATTGATGGGCCACAAAACTTTCGTCCAGTTGCGACTGGAACATACGGTCGGCCAAGACCCATTCACGCGCCATATCGAAGTACGGTTGCGTTTCGCGGTGGGGCACATAAGCGTATTGGCCGTTCACGGGCCCGTTGAAGATGGACTCTTTATCGAATCCGTTCATCCGGCACTTCGTTCCGGGCAGCTTTCCGGTTCCATCGCAGGCCGCGAACATGGCATTCGCCGTGTGGTCGATGTCGTAAGCGATCTTGAGGCTAATCGGCTGAAGCTTCACCGTTTGGCCCAGCGAGTTCTTGCCTTCCGAAACGGTGTCGGCCCCGGGATAACCCTCGAACAGGTCGTTGAAGCTGCGATTTTCCTGCACGATGTAGACGACGTGCTCGATCTTGCCGGCTCCCGAGGCAGACATTCGAACGATGCCCTCGCTCGCTAGTGGGGGAAGGTTGGTGACGTTCGATCGTAGCGAGCACGCCTCAAAGGCCGCAACTACCATGGCGCAGGCCGTAAAGGCCACAATCCGCTTCAGCATAACCGGAACTATACTCCGTTAATCGACGGAAATCTCTCGATGTCAGATTCGGTTCCGCTGGCCCTGGAAAAGCGAAGGGCTCGCCGGAGCGAGCCCATCTCTTTTTCCTAGTCCCTTTGTGGGCAGGTAGGTTACTTTTCGATCTCTACTGCACCAATCGGGAGGTCGAAGCTGCCGGTCAGGGTCGCAATCGCCGAGCCGCCAGCCGGGTACTTGTAGACTTCGCCGTCTTCGTTGGTCGCATCCGCGCAGAAAACGTCGCCCTTACCGATCCAGGTCTGGACGCAATCGCCTGAGCCCGAGAGAGAAACGCTTCCCGCTAGGGTGGCTTTCGATCCGCTGATCGTGTACTGGTCGATTACATGGTTTTCCTGATCGTTGACGGTGACGAATTTGCCGTCAAACTGCACGCCGCCGGGGAACGTGATGCTATTGCTGGGCGCGATCGGCGTGAACGACTTGGCACCCGATGCAAGCTCAGCCATGCCGAACTCGCTGCTGGAGTTCTTGCCATCGACGAAGAGATTTCCTTTGTTATCGTAACCGACGAAATACGCTTCGACCAGGCCGCTTGAGAAGCTCGTTCCTGAACCTTTGGCGCCGGCGAAGACGATAACGGCGCCGGTGCTGAGGACGGACACGGCAAGATTGCCGGTCTTAGGATCGATCGCGCAGCCTGCCGGCTCGCCCGCGGTCACGCTGAGAGAGGCAACTGGGCTGGTGCCGCCGAGCTTGAACTGATCGACTGTGTCCGTGCCGGACTCCACGACCCAGAAGCTGCCCTTGCCGATTCCTGAGGTCACGCCGGTGCACTCGCCCTGCGGGTCTGTGAGGTTCGAGACGGTGCCGATGGACGCGTCAGCTTTCGGGTAGTCGAACTCGAGCAGGTCGCCGCCGTAGAAGTTGGACATGTACTCGTCGGGTTTCTTCTTCTTGTGGTGTTTCTTTTTGTCAGGTGCGATCGCACCGTTCAGGTTGGGATGCTCTGCGGTGATCAGCACGCCGTGGATCATGGGCGTGCCCAAGTGCGCGGCATCCGTGTTGAAGCCGCTGCCGGTCGTCGGGCTCATTGTCGATCCACCGCTACTGCAGGCCGCGAGCATCGCCCCGGCCGTCGTAAGACCTATGGCGTACTTTGCCAAACTCGATATATTCATCAGGGAACCTTTGCTCCGTTTCTTTACATCAGAGTGCGAGATTTATGTCCGCGCCGGCTTTTGCCTGAACTCATAAGTCAGAAAGTCAACGCTAGCTCACTCGACCTTACGGCGCTCGCGCAGATGGAACTGTCGGCCGGGGAAAGCGATTAACCAACTCCTCGGCCGGGAAAGCCTGCGAGCTCCTCGGGCCTGAGTCCCAGTAGGACTAGGACCTCACCAAATCCTTCACGCCAGTCAATCTTTTTGAGGGAGTAGAAAGAGCAAGCGTCCGGCCCTGCCAAGGGCCGACGTGGCCGGCTAGCTCGTCGTCCGGATCGCAATCCTGATTGACACGCCGCGCCGGCCGCAATCGCCGGAGCGCACGTCGCCTACTCGGTATCGACGGGCTTGTAGGATGGCGCTTGACGTTCGAAGTAGAGGCGTGAATACTTCGACGGAATTGGGGTGAACGGGCGCGGCTGCTGCGCGAAGTCGAAGCAGTCGATAAGGCTGTTGGCGCGTATGTCGGTCGTTCCAAGCCGGCCAAGGCCCCAAATGTTCTCGATAAACTTCAGGATGCTGCCGAACTCGTATAGCGTCGGCGAAATGTAGCCTCCCTGGCTCGATTGGCCCGCGCGCGCATAGGCGGAGACGAGCAGCATGGGCACGCGAAAGCCTAAGCCGCCCCAACTGTCATGCAGCGGCGGCGGCACGTGATCGTAAAAGCCGCCCCAATCGTCCCAGACGACGATTATCGCCGTCGAGGGCCAGTACGCGCTCTCTCCGATCGCGTTGACGACGCTAGCGACCCACGACGGACCGGTGTCGCTCCCCGGCCCTGGATGATCGGAGTTGGTGTCGTCCGGAATGACCCAAGAAACCTCCGGCAGCGTGCCGTCGGAAACGTCTTTGAAGAGGTTCTTGGGAGAGCTGATGTTGGTTGTCCATTCAGGACCCTCACGCACTGCCTGGATCGCGTCGAACGCGTTCCAGAGTGCTCCGGTACCGGTTGGCTCCGGCGGCGAGTAGTATTTCCACGAAACGTTGTGAGCATCGAGCAGATCGCGCAGAGTCAAATAGCTCAAGCAAGGGAAGGGGCCTTTGTTATAACGGTATAGTAAGCGCGAGCTTTTGGCGATCAGATATGAGGTAACGGTGCCTGAGCGTGCGTCGCACCCCCACGGCATATGCGACGGGAAATCGACGAGGCTTTCGGTTTTGGCGGGATTGATTATCGTGCCGCCCGCGATCAGATCTTGATGAGCGGTAAAGCTGCCGCTGCCTTGTGTCTGGAACATGTGATCGCCCAATACGTATTGCTCCGCGATATCCCAATACGGGGCAATCTCCGAAGGATTAACGTATTGATACGGCGCCGTCCCGGCTTTGCCAGGGCACTTCTTCCCTCCACCCTCGAGGTTGAAGCCGTCCATGATGCCGCCGTCGTAATCCTCGGTGAAGGCATTATACGAGTGGCCGAAATCGCATACTCCCTGCAGCGAAGACTCGACTAGCGTGACGGGTTGATCGCCGCTCGGCGTCTTCATTTTGCCTTGGGTTGTGCCGTCGGCGCCAGGAAAGGTGGCAAAGAGATTGTCGAAGCTGCGATTCTCTTGAATCATCACCACGACGTGCGTGATGTAGCTTGAGCTGGCCCCGAGCCCCGATACCGGCGCTAGGCTGCCCGCCGATGCCGCGTGGGAGCCGGCGCTGCTCGCGGCACTCGTCCAATCACCGCACGACGCGACCGAGAAAGGGGCAATCAGAGCCGCACAAAAGGCGCGAACGGTGGGATGAATGGTCAGCCTCCCTCTACGCCCGGTTCTAGTTCCGCGCGCTACGGCGCAGTCCCGCGCGCGCGCTGCCGAAGCGCGATCGCCCCGGTCGTCGTCGAGAGGCGAATGCGGGCACTCCCCGATCCGATCGTGCCGCTCGCACGCGCTCCGACGAGATTTTCCCGATTTTGAGCGATGCCCGGAACGTCGCTGGAAAAACCGCCGACCGTGCTTTGGGCCTCAACCTGCGCGCTGCTGTCGGGCGCGATCGAGAGGGTTACGGTCCCCGTCGTCGCGCGCAGGTCGATCGAGCGATTGCCTTCAACGCGGCCGAGATCGGCCGAGATGCTACCGGCTTGCGTAGCAACTATGACGTCGCCGCGAACGCCGGCGACATCCACCAGACCGGCGACGTTTCCGACCTGAAGTGATGAGTTTGCCGGAACCGCGATTCGATATCGCACGCCTCCACGCACTCCGGGGCTGTGCGTGGTTACGATAAAAATACGGTTACCTTCCTCATGCACGCTAATCGTGATCGATTGCAGCTGCTCGGCATCGAAAGCATACTTGGTGGCGTTAACGTCGACCGCGGGTTTTGACCACACGCTAATTCGCACGCTTCCGGTGATATTGTCCACGTGCACGACCGGAGCGGGACCCGCGGCGATGTTTTGGTGAACGTCTTGATGGACGCGCTCGCCGCCCGAACCCGCGCACGAACAAAGCGCGACGAGCGTCGGCAATGTTAAGGTCCGAAGCGCAAACGTCGTCATAGCTCGCTTCTCCGAGTCTCCCGCTGCGGTTCCCTGCCTGACGCACGACCGCTACGATACGTGCAACACCGCCGCACCGCGCAGTTCGTCGTGCTTGAGCATGTTGAGCGCACGATTCGCGTCGTTCAGCCGCATCCCCACCGTGTAGCTTTCGATCGGAATCTGGCCGGCAATCCTTAAAAACTCCTCTCCGTCGGCACGCGTGTTGGCCGTTACGCTACGAATCTCTTTTTCAAAAAAGAGATGACGCTCATAGTCGAGCGGGGGAATTTCCGTTAAGTAGATTCCAGCGATCGCTAGAATTCCGCCGCGATCGAGCGATTCCATGATCCTCGGCACGAGATTTCCCGCAGGCGCAAAGAGAATCGCGCCATCGAGTTGCGCTGGCGGAGAGTCGGCCGCATCGCCAATCCAATCGGCTCCGAGTTCCTCAGCAAGGTCGCGATGGATTCCGCCGCGACTCATTACGAAGACCCGGCAATTCCAATACTTGAGGACTTGAAGCGCGAGGTGCGCCGAGCCGCCAAAACCATAGAGTCCCACGGTTGACCCGGGCACAATCCCGGCTCGGTGTATCGCACGAAACCCGATGATGCCCGCGCAGAGCAGGGGAGCTGCGTGCTCGTCGTCAATCGTGTCGGGAATCGAATAGGCAAACTCCTCCGCTACCGTGGCAAGTTCGGCATAACCGCCGTCGTGGTCCCATCCGGTGAAACGCGCGTTGGGACAGAGATTCTCTCGGTTGCTGCGACAGTAGGTGCAGGTGCCGTCGGTTTGCCGCAGCCAGGCTATCCCGACGCGGTCCCCGACCGCAAAACGCCGGCTCGCCGGCCCAAGCCGTTCGACGACGCCCACGATCTCATGACCTGGGATGATCCCGGCGTGCTTCGGTGCGAGATCGCCCTCGCTGACGTGCAAATCCGTTCGGCACACTCCGCATGTCCTGATCCGGACGAGAATCTCGCCGGGACCGGCAATCGGATCCGCCCGCTCGGTCATCTGCAAGGGATTGGTCTCGATCGGAGCCGGTTTTGGAAGCGTTATCGCGCGCAAATGGGCAACCTCTCGATTCGCGAATAGCGCAAGCGTGGTTCCTTTTACCCAGATAGGCGTCGAGCGATTCGCGCTCCTGCTGGGCCTGTCGCTCTTCTTTGGCTTCGCGTTCGAGGGCTTTTACGCCGACACGCTTCCGCGCCGGCCTGGCGGAGTGCGCACGTTTCCATTGCTGGCGCTGGCGGGTGGGAGCCTCTACTTGCTCGAGCCGAGCAACGGAGCGGCCTTTATCGCGGGGCTCATCGTGCTCGGGGCGTGGATTTATACCTACGTCCGCCGTCAAACGAAGAACGCCGACGCAACCGAAGGGCTCTTGATCGTCCCGGTCTGTAACTTGCTGGCATATTTGCTCGGACCGATCGCGTTGACGCAACCGCTTTGGCTCGCGATTTCGGTCGCCGTGGTTGCCGTGCTCCTGCTCAGCGGCCGGCACACGCTGCACGACTGGGCGAAGCAGCTTCCGGCCCGCGAAATCATCACGACCGGTCAGTTCTTGCTACTAGTGGGCGTTATCTTGCCGTTGCTTGCAGGCCGGCCGCCGATTCCGCATACAACGATTACCCCGTTCGGGATCTGGCTCGCGGTCGTTGCCGTCTCGTCAATTTCGTATGCGAGTTATCTGTTGCAGCGTTACGTATTCCCGCGCGGCGGGACGCTGCTCGCCTCCATTTTGGGCGGTCTCTACTCGTCAACGGCGACCACGATCGTGCTAGCTCGGCGCTCCCGCGAAGAAGGCATGACGCGGGAACTCGAGTCCGGTATCGTCGCGGCGACTGCGATGATGTACCTGCGCATTCTCATCGTGTGTTCGCTCTTCGATCGGGAGCTTGGGCGCACGCTGTTGCTCCCACTGCTCGCGCTCGCCGCACTGAGCATCCTGCTTGCGGCCCAGCGTTTCCGCGGCGGGCCGCAGACGGTTGCAGCAACAACGCCGAGGAACCCGCTCCAGCTCGGAACGGCATTGGTCTTTGCCTTGCTATTCGTTGCGATTTCACTGCTCACGACGCTGGTTGAGAACCGCTTCGGCCGAGCCGGAATCTTCAGCCTTGCCGGCATCGTCGGCGTCACCGATATCGATCCTTTCGTCTTAAATCTCGCGCAAGGCGGAGCGACCATGGTCGGTTTAAGCACCGCGGCCTCGGCCATCGTCATCGCGTCCTCATCGAACAACCTGCTCAAGGCAGTTTACACGATCGCATTCTCACGCCGGCGCGAAAGCTGGATTCCCGCCGCGCTGCTTGTCGCAATGGCGGTTTTCGGCGTGGCCATCGCGCTTTTTGCAATGCGCTGACCGGACGACCTCGCCGGCCGGATCTGTTGGAAAGGAGACTTAGGACAAAGCAAGTGTTCGAGAATCTAGTGGTTGCACTCGACGGCTCTACGTGCGCGGCACACGCGTTCGAACTGACCCTGGCGTTAGCGAGAGCCGAAGCTTCAACGATAGCCGTCTGCTCGATCGCGGATGCACGCCCCATTTATGGTACCCTCTCGCCGGATGTGACCGTCGAGCAGGCGCTGGCGGTGATTCAAGACTATGCTCAGAACGTCGTGGACGATGCCCTCGCGAAGGCGCGTGCGGCCGGCATCACGGCGCGGGGAAGCGTCCTCTCGGGTGAACCGGTCTACGAAATCGTCAGTTATGCGACCGCAATGCACGGCGACGCAATCGTGGTTGGCACGCACGGCCGCTCGGGATTAAAACGCCTCTTTTTGGGCAGCGTGGCCGAAGGCGTCTTGCGCTCGGCGAACCTCCCGGTCGTCATCGTCCGCGAAGATTCCCAGCTCGGCGAGCTTCGCGTCTTGGTTGCGATCGATGGATCCGACTGCTCTTTCCGAGCGTTGGACGTAGCCGCCGGTTTGGCGAAAAGTCTCGACACCGAGCTCGTCGTATCCAACGTGGTCGATCTCGCCAAGGCCGCGGTCTTGAGCGGTGGAGCGGCGCAACTCGCCGAGGAATCGCTCGAGCTTCTCCAGACGGAGGGCAACGAAATCCTGGCTGAAGGCGTCAAACGCGCTGCCGCCATCGCCCGCGTCACGTCCCGCTCGCTGGAAGGCGAACCGATCGAGCAGATCGAGCGCTTGGCGACGGAGATTCGGCCGGCTTTCATCGTCATTGGTAGTCACGGGCGCGGCGGTTTGAGCCGCGCGGTTATGGGGAGCGTCGCCGAGGGTGTGGTCCGGCGCGCACCGGTTCCGGTGATTGCGGTTCCCTGCCGCGGAGCAACCTAGAGCGAAAGGACCGGGCTCGCCCGGTCCTTTCAACTCTTCATCTTTCGATCGTGCCTAGCACTGGTTGTTCTCTACCGTGTTGCCGGTCCCGTCGTTGACGACGCACTGCGTATTCGAACGCAAGTCGTTGTCTTCCACCGTAAAGCTCTGGGTATTCGACCCAAGCGTCACCCCCGAGCCGAAGCCGCGAACGGCGTTCCCGGTAATAATTCCGCCGCTGTCCGTCACCGAGGAAAGGCCCGCAGCAATTCCGGGAAAGTCTGGTCCACGGTTGTCCGAAACGTGGTTGAGCGTTACGAGAACATTTTGGGTTCCGGTCATCCTGATAGCCGGGCCACCGTTTCCGGGCGTTCCATTCTGAGCCAGCGTGTTCTCTTTGATCGTTACGCCCGTGGAGCTGTTCACGGCGATCCCGGGGCCGGTATTTTGCTGGATGCTGCAACGGTCGACCGTTACACGATGCAGGTTACAGTCCTCGATGGCGATGCCCGGATTCTCAGGCCGACCTGAAAATGCCAGCGTTTTCGAAATCCGGCAAGATCCGATCGCGAGGTCGGAGCTGCTCTTTACGATTATGCTTCCGGAGACTTGGTTCTTATTCACGAAGGTCGAAGTAATCGAGCCCGAGCTACTCGACGCTATCAACATCGCCGCAACGGGCCCCAAGAAGCTCGGCGCCTCGATTTCACATTGTTGGATTTTGCACCCGAGTATTCTGAAACCGGTAGACTTAAAAACAGAAATACCGGTGCGAGACCGGCTTATCTCACACTGATCGATCTCGAAGCTCGAGCACTGGTTGAAGCTCAGGCTCTGGTTGAAAGCGTTGGGCCCCAAGTTGTCGACGAACCCTACACTCCGTATTTTGACGGAGCTCGAGTTCCAGGCCCCAATCCCTCGGCGTTGATTTCCGGAGATGTTCGCTTCATTCACCGTATCGATTTCTAGATCGAGTATGGAAATGCTCGAAGAGCTTTGTATGAGCAGCAGATATTCTTCAGGGTGCCCCGGAACCGAAAGTACCGCACCCTTCTTTGCTCGCAGTATCGTACTCCCCGGGCCTTGGCCGATGAGCTTGATATTGTTTTTACCTATAACGAGCGCGTCTTCTATAATGTACGGAGTCTTGGCGGTAAGATTTATCGTACCGCCGCCGGGACCGATCGAGTTGATGGCCGATTGAATCGCGGCGCCGGTCGGCTGCGATACGACTACGTTGGGCAACATCCGGCTTAACGCCGAAACACCCGCTGCAGAATTCGCGGACCCCGAAAGAAACGACGACGCGGTACTATCGCAACCGGTTAAGCCCGCTAGAGTCGCGGCTCCGGCTCCGATTAGTACATCGCGGCGCGAAAAACTGCGATTCGACATCTTATGGCCCTCCTCAGAGTCTAGTTAAATGGGGAGCCCAGACCTGAAAGTATCGTGAAGGAACGAATATGCAGCCGCGAAGTGTGGACTGAAGTTCTACAGGCTGTTTCCTGTGCGGGATGCGCCGTGCTCTTGCTCGGTAGGAGCCCGAGTTTCCTTCCGCTATCGGATGCCTCGGGAAGAAACTAATTTGCAGATTGAAGATCTGCAATGAAGAAACTAATTTGCAGATTGAAGATCTGCAATTAAGAACACTTAAGCTGCGTGGTGTTTATGAGAGCGTTGCATCCTCTGCTCGCACCTGACATCGCTTTCAGAGGTAAGGAAGATGACTATAGTCATTATTCGTTACCATCCATAATCGTCAGAGATGGCCTGTGCTTCGACAACTGATAGTACGCGCCGGAGGAAGCTCGAGTGCACCGGTTGGGGGGAGTTTTTGTGATCCCGTCTAAGCAAGCCCACGTCCACCCTGCTACCCCGGAGAAGTTCATGCCGCGCGTTTTGTCCCATCGCTGGTTTCCCGCGATAGCCGCCATTACGCTCCTGCTCCTCCCGGCGTGCAGGGGCAATGGTGGATCTGTACCGTTGCCGGCAGCACCCTTCGGCCATTCGCAGCTGGGCCAAACGTCAATCCAACAGCTCCTCGATCACAGAAAGATCAAGCACGTCGTCGTTATCATTCAAGAGAATAGAAGCTTGAACAACCTGTTCTATGGCTATCCCGGCGCCAGGACGATGACGTACGGTTACGATTCGAAGAATCAGAAGATCATTCTCAAGCCGATCGGTTTCCAGACGACATGGGACCTCGCCCATTATTCCGGAGGGTTTCTGGCGGCGTGCAACGGCACCGGGAAAATTCCCGGCACTCACTGCCGGATGAACGGCTTTAATAACGAGAAAGTTACTTGCAACACGCCTGGGCTTCCGAAGTGCCCGATTTTGCACCCTCAGTACGCTTTCGTACCACACGACGAAACGAAGCCATATTTTGATATGGCGAATCAGTACGTCTTGGCTGATGAGATGTTCGCCTCGAACTTCGATTCCAGCAGCTTCGTCTCACACCAGTACATCATATCCGGCCAAAACGATTCGGCGGTCAACTATCCTGACGCGGCTTGGGGTTGTTCGGGCGGCCGCGGCGACAAGATATCTATCCTCGGTCTGCAACGCAAAATCCCGAATGGCTCGGAACAGCCTTGCTGGGATCCCAAGACGCTCGCCGACGAACTCGACGACGCGGACCTGCCATGGGCGTTTTACGCCTCTACCGTCAGCGGCGACGGCGGTATTTGGAGCTCTTATCAGGCGGTTCGACACATCTATAAGGGCCCCGACTGGAAAAAAGACATCATCTCGCCCTCGAAGCAATTCTTGACCGACATCTCCAACGGGTTGGGGGCGGTCACCTGGATCACTCCGACCTTCGAAAACTCCGATCACGCCGGGGCCGGGTCGGACACCGGGCCGTCTTGGGTTGCGTCGCTCGTCAATGCGATCGGCGAATCGAAGGATTGGAACTCTACCGCCATCTTTATCTTCTGGGATGATTACGGCGGCTGGTACGACCCGCAAGCTCCAACGTACGTGGACAACGACGGACTCGGGCTGCGGTTACCGCTGCTGATTATTTCGCCATATGCAAAAAAGGGTCACGTTTCACACGTCCGCTACGAGCACGGCAGCATCCTGAAATTCATTGAAGATCAGTTTGGTCTGCCGAGGCTGTCGGCTAGCGACAGACGCGCCAACTTGCCGGGGTCCGACGTCTTCGATTTTTCAAAGCCGCCTCGCAAGTTCGTTCCGATTCGGGCTCCGTATGATAAACAGTTCTTCGAACGGCAACCTCCCGATCCGCGGCCGCCCGATACCGACTAAGCGCGAAGCTTCCGGGTCCCTTAAATACCTTTAAGAAACCCGAGGCGTCCGGAAGATTGCGAGTGTCGCAACTCGCACAAGACCTGCTCCAATGTGCATCGACAGTTTCAAGGCTAACGTTTTTAACGGGCCGCAGGAGAACGCAGCCCAAAACCTGGAAAACAAAACCTTAGGCATCCGGCGCTCCAGTTGAATAGGTTACTTAGTCACTCGCAAACCATCTTGAGAATCACTCGCAAGCCATCTCAAGTCAAAAAAGGACTGTACCATTCATGACGACGAGTGCATTGAATCGACTGACGGTTCTCGAACCCGCTCCCTCACGGCCCCGGAATCATCAAAGACGCATCGGGATCGTCGGAACCGGCTACGTAGGCTTGGTAACCGGCGCGTGCTTAGCCGAACTGGGCCATTCGGTCGTTTGTCTCGATAGCGACTCCTCCAAAATTGCCACGCTCCGCCTCGGCGGACTTCCTTTTTTCGAGCCGCAACTGCTCGAGATCATCGCCAGCAATAGCAGCGCCGGCAGGCTCCTCTTCTCTCAGGACGTTGCGACCGGAATACGCGAGTCGGAGATAGTCTTCATCGCGGTGGGCACGCCGATGCGTCACGACGAAGGCGCCGATCTTTCTGCCGTATGGGACGTTGCAGCGACCATCGGCCGCGAGTTGAATGGCCCGAAAATCGTCATTATAAAATCCACGGTACCCGTCGACACCGCCGAAATGGTTTCGGCAATCATTGGCGAGAGCGGCGGACTACACCGTGTTGACGTCGTGAGCAATCCCGAGTTTCTTCGTGAAGGCTCGGCCGTAACGGATTTCATGCACCCCGATCGAATCGTGATCGGGACGAGCAGCCCGCACGCGGCAGCCATCCTGCGCGACCTATACGCGCCCCTCGACGCGCCGCTAATCATCACCGACTGCCGAACCAGTGAGATGATCAAGTACGCGGCCAACGCCTTCTTAGCTACCAAAGTTTCCTTGATGAACGAGATCGCGAATATATGTGACGTCGTTGACGTCGACGTCGAGGCGGTGGCCGGTGCCATCAGTTTCGATCGCCGGATTGGGACTCAGTTCATGAGCCCGGGAATCGGCTACGGCGGCTCTTGTTTTCCCAAAGATTTAAGAGCGCTCGAAAGAACGGCCAGCCTTGCCGGTTACAGCGCCGTATTGTTGCGGTCGGTCGAAACCGTCAATCGAATTCAGATTCCTCGGGCTCTCGCAAAAATAGAAAAGGCCCTCGGCCGCTCGATCAAAGGCGATCGTGTCTGCGTGCTCGGGCTGTCGTTCAAGCCGAATACATCCGACGTTAGGGAAGCGCCCGCGCTTAATCTCATCGATTTGCTCCTCGGTTCAGGCGCGTCGGTCACCGCGCACGATCCGATCGCCGTCGAGAGCGCTCGCGCAAAGACCGGCCCCGCCGTTACCTATTGCACGCAGATGTACGAAGCGATCAACGGGTGCGACGTCCTTGTGTTGGCGACCGAGTGGGACGAGTACAGGCGGATCGACTTTCGAATGGTTCGGAAGTTGATGCGCGGAGACATCGTGTTCGACGGCCGGAATATTTTCAACGCAAACGAAGTCGCTGCCGAAGGGCTGCGATATATCGGAGTAGGCCGCGCGAAAGAGCCCAACATTAATCTTGCTTACGCCGACGCGCAGTGAGTGACTATCTTTGAACGTCCTGTTGACTGGCGCGGCGGGCTTTCTCGGCTCGCATCTCGTGGATCGGCTGCTCGCGGACGGCGACTGCGTAGTAGGGATTGACAACCTAGCGACGGGGTCGAGCGCCAACCTTGCCCACATCGGGTCAGACCGTCCATTCACATTCATCGATGCCGACGTCTCGCTACCGTGGACCTGGGCACAAGGCCTCGACCGGCCAAACTTAATCATGCACTTTGCTTCCCCGGCGAGTCCGGTCGACTACGGCCGCGAACCGCTAGCGACGATGGCCGTCAACGCACTCGGCGTGATGCATGGAGTCCATCTCGCCCACGCGACCGGGGCGCGATTACTATTCGCGTCGACCTCGGAGACTTATGGCGACCCGCTGGAACACCCCCAAAGTGAGACGTACTGGGGCAACGTGAATCCTGTGGGCGTGCGGGCCTGCTATGATGAATCCAAACGCTACGGCGAGGCCTACGTAACTTCAGCCGTTCGAAAGCTGGCCATCGACGCTAGAATCGTGCGCATCTTTAACACCTACGGTCCCCGGATGCAGCCCGGCGACGGGCGGGTCGTCCCTAATTTTTGCTTAGCCGCGCTGCGCGGCGAACCGCTGACCGTCTATGGTGACGGCCGGCAAACGCGCAGTTTCTGTTACGTAAGCGACCTTGTCGATGGAATCGTGCGGCTCGCCAAGCAAGAGGCTCTGGGCGGCAAGCTCGTTAACGTCGGCAACCCGGGTGAATTTACTATTGCCGAACTAGCCGCGATAATATCGGAGATCGCGGGCGTACCACTCAACGTCGTCGCTTGCGACTTGCCGCCCGACGACCCTACGCGTCGCAGGCCGGACATCAGCCTCGCACGCGCGCTGCTCGGGTGGGAGCCCAAGGTGGCGCTGCGCCAGGGTCTGACGTCGACTTTGGAATATTTCCGAGCAGTGGCGGCACCGCGCGAAATCCTCACCCCTCCGTGAACCTCCTAATCCATCGAGTCGAGGAACCCATTTGGGTATCCCTGCCGATATTGTTCATACTTTCACAGGGGCTTTACACGTTCGCATTTCTGGTGGATCTGTACTTCGAAAGGCTTCCCATCGACTGGGTGAACCCCAAGGAGCGCATTACGGATCCTGAGCGCGAGTGGCCCTACATCGTTCTGTTTTATCCCGTCCTCCGGGAGCTGGAAACGACGATGCGAACGACGTTCCTATCGCTGGCAAACCTGGATTATCCCGCCGACCGGTGTCGGGTTATTGCGATCCCCAACAGCAACGATAGTGAAACGATCGCGAGCCTTCGCCGGCTAGCTGCCGAGTTTGCGTTCTTGGAGGTTCTAGAGATTCCACCGACCAGTGACCCATCTTGGCAGATCGTCTGGGATTCCTGGGACGCCAATCCAAAAGCATACTGGTGGCATCACGGAAAGCGCGCCCACGAAAAGGATCTTCCCCCGAAGAAGACGCGTCAACTGATCTACGCCTTATATCGGACCGCGGAGGCGCTAAAGCACGAGCCGAACCTCGTCATCAACTACATCGATGCGGACAGCTGCCCCCCGACCGACCATTTCAAGGCGGCGGTGATCGGGCTCAAGCATTACGACGTCCTGCAAGCTCTGAACGTGGCCGGGAATCTCAACAAAACGATGGCGGCTTCCTGGCACGCCTTCGATCACATGGCCTGGGACGGCTACAAATATCCGCACCTCTCCGCGCACGGACGTCAGCCATATTGGATGCTGGGCAAAGGCCTTTTCTATAAGGTGCCCGATCTTCTGGCGTTGGGCGGATTTCATCCCTGGATTACGATCGAAGATCCCGAAGTCGGATTGCGTTATTGGGCAAACGGCAAGCGACTCGGCATCATCGCCAGCTCGCTGATCGAAGAGGTGCCCGAGACTTGGCTAGGAGGGGTAACCCAACGAAAACGTTGGGTATGCGGCTTCTTTCAGACGCTCCACGGGCCTCTCCAGCACCTTGGCCTAACACCCTGGCAGCGTTTCAAAGCTTGGCTCGTATTCTTTCCGTGCCTATCGCTGTGGATTAGCACCATCGGTTTACCCCTTGGCCTTTGGGACCTCTGGCGATACTTCGACCATGTCGGAACCGTCCAGGTATGGGCGTTTTGGCTAGCGGCAATCAACGTTGTTTTATTTGTTAGGCTGATGGTGCTCCTTTATGCCAATACGTGGCGACGAACCGGTCTGGTCTTAGCGCGGCGACGCGATCGCGTTTGGTACATGCTCCGCGTTAACCCAATATCCGCGATCATTTGGTGGCTGCTTTGGAACGTGCCGCTGGCAATCGGCTTTTGGATGTTCCTGCGCGACGAGGGACTAGCCTGGCAGCGGACCGAGAAAATTGACGCTAACAAGTTGCTCATCCGCGAGAAGCTTCAGGGTGCCGGGGCTCCACTCGAAATCGGGCCCGATCAGGACGAACGTACCACTCTTGTCAGTCAAAGCAAGGAGTCCAATCTTGGCTAAACATGTGCTGGTTACCGGCGGCGCCGGATTCATCGGTTCGCACCTCGTCGATCATCTTTTAGCGCGCGGCTACGAGGTAACGGTACTCGACACGCTGTTGACTCAGGTGCACGGGGACGAAAAGCATGACGAAGACGGCTGGCCCACTTACCTAGATCCCCGCGCCAGACGGATCAGGGGCAACGTTACCGACGACGGGGTTTTCGAAGCAAGCCTTCGCGGGGTGACTCACTTGGTGCATTTGGCCGCGTCGGTCGGCGTCGGTCAGAGCATGACCAACATCGTGGATTATACGCGCAACAACGTGATGACGGCAGCCTCGATGCTGGAGTTTCTCTCGCAGCATCCGCACACGGTCGAGCGGATCGCCGTCGCATCGTCAATGTCGATCTACGGGGAAGGCGCCTACCGGTCGCCCTCGACCGGAGCGACGGTGGCGCCGCCGCTACGCGATCACAGCCAGCTCGCGGCGCGTCGCTGGGAGTTGTCGGCCAATGGCGAGGAACTAACCCCGGTTGCTACGCCGGAGGAGAAACCGCTCCAACCAGCCTCGATCTATGCCATCAACAAACGCGATCACGAGGAAATGTTTCTCGCCGTCGGGCGAGCCCTTCAGATTCCCACCATCGCGTTGCGCTTGTTCAATGCCTACGGCTCGCGTCAAGCGCTTAGCAATCCGTATACCGGGGTCGCAGCCATTTTCATCTCCCGGCTTCTTAACGACGAGCCACCGCTGGTTTTCGAAGACGGCCGCCAGCAGCGGGATTTCGTACATGTGGCCGACGTCGCCGATGCGTTCCTGGCCGTGCTGGAGAGCGACGCGCCGGTTTGGGATGTGTTCAACGTAGGCAGCGGAACGCCGATCACCGTCGCCGAGATGGCCCGCACCTTGGCGCGAATGCTCCATAAGGATATCGCGCCGGAGTTCCTGGGAAAGTATCGCGTGGGTGACATTCGGCATTGCTTCCCAGATATTTCGAAGGTCGAAAAAGCGTTCGGTTTCAAACCGCGACGCACGTTCGATGAAGGCATGCAAGAACTTATTACCTGGGTGAAAACCTCTAACGTGCCGCCGGTCGATCGAAGCCAGGTGAGTCTGGCCGAACTCGAAAAGCAAAAACTCCTCGTTTGAAACGTTGCATTTTAATCACCATATCGGTTTCCGGCGGAAAAGGGAGCTTATCAAGTTGTCAGGAACGCGTGCAAAACACGGGATCCAGCGAGCCCCGAGGTGCCGGGCATCAATTTTGGCATTTATGGCCGCGGTCGCGATCATCACACTCTCAATCTTCGCAACTCCCGTCCATGCGCAGGCAGACGATCACGTCGCGATATTTGCGGGAGGCCAACTCGACTTTGCAAATTACGTGTATGGCGGAGTCACCGTCGCCTTGCCGCCTTCCACCATAGGCAACGGCTTTGCCCTGCGCGCCATCCTCGATAGCGGCGGCTACGACTACGTCAGCGGCAGCCTCGGCACGATCAAGGCCAGCTTCTTCGGGACCGAGCTCGACGCCATGTATCAGATCACGACCAAGCACTTTTGGAGCGACATTGCTCTCGGCGCAAACAACACCTACACGAGTCTATCGCCGTTTGACTCCAACAATCCATTGCGCGGTCGTCAATACGAGCTCCGCACGAGTTTGGACGGCGGCGCAACTGCCGGTCCATGGCGGGCCGATTGGCTTGGCTACTACGGGACGCGACTGCAAGATTACGCGGCGCTGATCGGCGTCACCCACGCGCTCTCTCCGGAGTGGCGTCTCGGCGCCGAAGTCTATGGTGAGGGAAATCCAACGTACAATCTTCGTCAGGTCGGGCCGTACGCCGCCCTGGGTCTCGGTCAACGTTCGGAGTTGCAGTTTTCAGTGGGGCAGGCTTGGGAATCCGGCTTTACCCCTCGCGTCTACGTGAGGGCACTCATCTACCACCAGCTCTAATGCCTGGCGTGATGGACCAAAGCGCTTCTCTGATCGCGAAGTACATCGGCTTGCGCCGCATTGAAGCGTCCAATGGAAGCCCGCGGTTTAGGCCGGGGCCGCCTCCGTTGGCCCATGCTCCCGGAAAGCGGGCATAGTCGTCCAGCGTTACTTCGAGCCAGGAGTGCCGGTCGCTTAAGCCCCAAGTCGTTACTCCTATCACGCCGCGTTGGCTGAGAACGACGTCGAGATAGCGACGCACCTCATCGCCGACGAGCCTATCGCGTTCTTGCACCGGCGCGACGTAATCGGCCTCGTGCACATCTAACTCCGTCACAACGATCGCGAGTCCCATATCGGCGAGCTCTCGTACGAAGCTCGTAAGGGCCGGCGCCGAGATGTGGCCTTTCCGTAAGTCGAGGTGCCCTTGCAGACCCACTCCGTCGAGCGGAGCTCCCTCGCGTCTGAGTTTCTCTATCAGCTTCAGGAACAAATAGCGCCGGTCCCGTTCTTCGGGAATGTCGTACTCGAAACCGTAGTCGTTGATAAGCAGCTGCCCTCGCGGCGCAAAGATACGGGCCTGAGCGAGCGCGCGGTTGATGTAATCGGGACCGAATACCTCCAGAAAGACGCTCTCCCGCAACCCATCCATGCGGTGACCGGTGTCGATTGGTTCGTTGACGACTTCCCACTGGGCGATGACGTCACCGTAGCGCGGGATGACGGAACCAAAATGCCTAGCAATCAAATTCCAATCCCGGCGTTCGCGAAGCATGGCAACGGCCCAGTCCGGCGTGCCGAGATGCCATAGCAGCATGTGACCCCGGACTCTCTTGCCGTTCCTTATGGCGAAAGTCGCCAGGTCATCCATGTTGCCAAAGGAGACCTGACCATAGGCGGGTTCGATCACGTTCCAGTTCATATCGATCTCGGGCACGAGATACGAACATTCCCGCAGAACCGCTTCGCGCAGATCTTCCTCGGCGTTAAGTTCGTTTATCCTAGCGGCTGACCCAAAAAAACGTCCGTGGCGGGCTGCTGCCGCGGCCAAGTTCTCGGCGGCGGCATAGCTCACTTTCGTGCCCAGGCCGCAAGCGCCAATCGCCGCCAACGTTGATGCAATTGCCCTCCCTCGGCTAATTGTCGCCGCAAGCGTCTCGCCCGGGATCCGTGGCTTATCCTCCGCCCGTTCGTCGATCACGCGAACGCCTTACCTCGATCTTCCCTCTTCAAGTTCCGTCTCATATGTACTGTCAACGCATTGCGCTCACAGAACGATCGTTTCCCGCCCTGATGTTTCGTTCGAGCACTTCACGGCTTTTCAAAAGCGATCCGGCTAAGAGTAAGAACGTTAGGCGGCTTGAACGCTGGAATACGCCGCGCGCATCGCTGTGAATAAGTCCCAAGAACTTCTCATAACATTAAGCTGCGCTCAAGCTCACTTAACTACTTCACCGAGTTCCGGGATGCACGAGGGATTCGCCATCCCCTAGCATCGAGGTTGGAAGAAGTCGTGCAGCTACCCACCGCTCGGTTGCTATTGGGAGTAAAGCTTGCTCAAGGGCCTTCGCGCCAAGAAGCGTGTGTTTTTCTTCGGGTTTCTTTGTTTTGTGGCGCCGGTCGCGACCGCATTCGCGGAGACCGCCGGAATCATTTCAGGAACGGTCACCGACGACCGGACCCACGCGGCAGTTGCGGGAGTGCACGTGGTCGCCAAATCACCGAGCGCGACCTACCGAACAACCACCGACGCGCACGGTCAATACCGCTTTTTGAGCGTGCTGCCCGACACCTACTCGATCACCTTCATCAGGAACGGCTACGCCTCGTTTTCGACCTTAGTGGTCGTGCTCAACGGCTCGCAGCAAACGATCAACATTCCGATCTCGCGGACGTTGCGGGTAATCGCGTCGACCCATGCACGTTCGGCCGGGAGCGCCTTTCAGCGCGGCATGACGATCGACACCTATACGGTCACGGGCTCGCAGATCGACATGGTCCAAGGCAAGAGCTTCAACACGAATGAAAACTCGCTGCTGCGCAGCATTCCCAGCGTTACGATCGACAAGACCGGCACGGTGTCGATTCGGGGCGGCTTTGCGTTCGAGGCGGCCTACGAGTTCGAGGGCATCGACTACACGACACCCACCGCCAACCTGCAAAACACCCTGCAAAATATTTCCAACTTCAACTTGCTCAACGGGGTGGGCAGCGTGCAGCTGATACCTGGCGGCGGCGATGCGACCCACGGCGACACGGGAACCGGCCTCGTGCTTTTCACCGCGAAGCACGGCACCTATCCCAGCTACTTTCACGTAGATACCGAGGCGTTGGTCTTCCCCTACCTGCATCAACTGGGGCTCGAATGGGGCTGGGCGGATCCCTCGCAGCGGTTCTCCAACTATGCCGGCTTCATCGGCGTTCGCCGCGCATTCCAATACGGGATCCCAGGGACGGCGGCCAACACGCTGGGCACGTTGGGTACCAACGCGGCCACACTCGGCAGTACGATCGACCCCAATTTGGTCTACTACTCGCCTTCGTTTTTATCGTCCAACGATTTCGTGGACAACGCGATCTACCGCTTCGGTAAGAACAACTCGCAGCGATTGCAGTTCTTCATCCAAGACCAGGCTATCACGCAGACGCTCGATTACGGCGGCTTTCAGTTTCTGCCCTACATCTCCGGCGGTACCACATCCGGCCGATGCGCGCCCTTCCCAGTTATCGGTGCCAACGGTGTTCCGGTCAACAGCCCGCAGCAAAACTATGCCTGCAATTCGCTCATTCCGCTCTTTCCGGGGCAGCCGAACACCTACGCGTTTGTCTCGCAGGCCGATACCCTCAAGAGTCCGTTTCTCGCTTACAAGGTGGAATACGGAGCGAATCTGGGGACCACGTCGCTCCTGACCGCGCGCTATTTCCGTACGTTCATCGGGCAGTCTGAGGACTTGCCGGCGCAAGGCATCTTCGCCGATCCCTACGGCGGCACGCGTACCGCCGGGCAGATTGACATAACCACCCAACTTGGAACGAAACACCTGCTCAAGTACGGCGGGATTTACCAGTTCGTCGTGCCGTACGGCAATCGGTACGATTTCACGTCCTATACCGCATTCACGCTGCCGCCCTTTATCACGACGTACGCAATCACCCATCCCCTGCAGCCGTTGCCGCTGCCCTACACCTACCAGGGCCTGCTGCCCAACAACAATCCTTTTGCTCAGCAAGGTCTCGAGCAGGATTTCTTCTCTCAGTCATTCTGCGGACAGCTCGGCCTTCGCTCCAACTGCGGTTATTTAAGTTCGTTTTTCCCAGGCGGCGTGCGCTTTCCGTTCGAGGAAGATGTTTCCACGGTTGCGCAGCAGCAGTATGGCGCGTATCTACAGGACAGCATCGACCTGTCGGATCGCTGGAAGACCGAAGTGGGCGTGCGTCTAGACGGTTACAATTTTCAGATACCGACACAAACCGGGGCCCCGGCTTCAATCCCGGCGGTCGAGCATCAGCGTCTTTACGAACCGCATCTCGATCTCTCGTACGCGCCGGATCCGCGCGATACCATTCGCGTCGGCTTCGGCCACACGCTCTCCATGCCGCTGCCGAGCCTCTTGGGCGCCGACGTAAGCCGCGCTCCCTATGCACCGTTCGAAGGCATCCCGTCCTTCGACAACTCGACCGGACAACCGGCCCAATATTGCGGACCGCGGGCCAATCAGCTTTGCAGCAACTACGCCGATCAGCTCTATTGGCTTACGCGCGACTACCGCTACGGAAGTTCGACGCTCGAGACGCCACTGGTGGGCGCAACCTTTACCAACATTGACTTATCCTGGGCGCACGAGTTCCACGATGGCTCGGCGGTAAAGATCACGCCGTTCTATCGGCGCGGCTATAACGTGGTCGAGCAGACCGCGCAGATCATCGGTTTCAACTTCCAGACCGGTTCGCCGGTCTTCGGTGACGTTCAGTATTCGAATCTCGGGATTCAAAAAGCGACCGGCGTCGAGGGACTCTATAACCGAGATTTGGCGCTTGGACTTTCGATGCAAGTCGGAGCTACCTACATTAGCCAATTCGGCAACGAACCGCCCGGGACGTTCTTGCAGCCGGCCGCCCTCGCGCTTGGCACGGTCTATCGTTCGCCCGATCTCTCGCCTTTCCAGATGAATGCCGCGTTCAACTATCAGAACGGGCACGGATGGCGCATCGATCCGGTAGTCGCTTTCAACGTTGGCTATCCTTACGGGCAGGGGTATTACACCGCCGTCTATTGCGACGGTATTCCGGTGATCGTGCCTGCTTCCAGTCTCTCGGTGATCTACTCGCAGACACCCGGCTACATCGATCCGCTCGATCCGGGCACTTGCACCAAACCAAACATCGCCGCGACACGCGGCATTCACGAGCCGGGTCTCGCGGGCGGCCTGCTCACGACGCCACGGGTTGACGTGGATTTGACGGTTGAGTACCGGCCGCAGACGCATGTGAAGGCGCTCTCGCAATCCGTCATCGGCCTGCAAATTCAGAATCTTTTCAATCAGCTCTACAACGTGCCGGTCTATAACGGGTGTTACGGCTCACCGGTCTCAACCGGATTGCAGAGCGGCAACGCGCCCTGCACCTATTCGACCGCGCCGTACGCGGCGCCGGACGTGACCGCGCACTCGTCGGCTGCCTATTTGACCTATCCAAACCTTGCGCCGCTCTCGTTTCGACTCTACTACCAGGTGACCATATGACTCGTCTCCGTCTGTTCGCCCTTGCCGCTATCGCGCTCGTGGTCACGGCGACCAGCGGCTGCGGCAACGGTGGCGCGTCCGAGCCGCCGCAAACCTCGGTGGATCCTGCCGCGAATTCAAAGTTGCAGTTTGCGGTCGGCGTTGCCACGATCGCCTTCAACCGCGGTCAAAGCGTGGCATACGGATTGAACGAGGTCGAGACGCTACGGCAACCCGATGGCTTGTCCGGCACGCTCTACAACATACCGATGATTATCGGGCCGTCAAACTTCAACGTGCTGATCTCAACGCAGACCGGCAACGAAGTTCTCAACGCGGGCTCGGATCTAGGTACCGATCACATCACCTGGGGTACCCTCAATCAGGAGGCCTGGACCGCACCGCCCCGGATTGTGAAGCAGCCGACCAGCGGCGCGTTCGGATACGGCTTGTGCGTGTGCAACTCCGATGCAGCCCCGGTCAATGGCACCTCGCCGCTCTACCAGGCCTATTTTCAACCGATCTACGGCAACAACGAGGAGCTTTGGTACGGTGGTCCCCCCGCGTTCCCGGCGGCTGGACCATCGTTGATCGCTCTCGGATGGGAAGGCTATTCTCTCGGCTTTACCGATTTCGCCGTGCAGCCGGTGCTGGGCACGTACCACTTATACGCTGCGGTTCCACCGGCATTTAATACGCCGCAGAACCCAACGCCGAGTCCCAATCCCAACGGATCGCCAACGCCCCCGCCGGGTATACTCGCGGCCGCTTCCCAACTCGCTTCGCTCAAGCCATTGCCGGTTTTCAAGACGCCGAGCTTTGCGGCCGACGACAACGGCGGTGGCAGGGTGACCGTGCAGGTACCCATCGGTGCGCGAGAAGCGATGGTCGTGGTGCGCGCAGTCGGCGGCAGCGGTGTGGGCGTCTGCGTGCAGTCACATGAGGCCGACGCTTACTTTACACTAATCGCCCGTCACTCCGGCCAACAAAGTCTTACGCTCGCCGACAACCTTGGGCCGCTCACCCAATCAGGTAAAGCCACGCCGACCATTTGCCCAGAGCAGAGTTACCAGATCTATGGAGCCGCTACGGATTATCCAGCCTACGAAGCGTCGTATCCGAAGAATCTTTCGCAGCTGCCGCTGATCAAAGGCCCCAACGGACAGGCCGACATTACGACCTCCGACCTGCTCAGTGGTGCATATCCGTGATAGCGCACCTCAGCCGTTACCGCCGGCGTTTCGCGCTCGCCGCACTAATTGCGGCAGTGTCGACGAGCAGCTGCGGCGGCCCGAATACGCCCAGTGGGTCGGTGGTGAATTCGCCTGGCGGCTCGGGACCACCGCCGACGCGACAGGTGAACGTGACCGTCACCATCACGATTGCCGAGGGCGGGAGCGGTCTTAAGCCCGCCTACCTTTCTCCCAACACCGAGTCGCTGGTCGTCCAACTCGCTTCGGTGAACGGCAACGGCGTAACCGGCGTTAACCCTACGGTTATCAATACCGTCCCAAGAGCACACGACTGCAAAGTGCAGGGCGGTCAGCTTCGCTGCAGCGCGACCGCCACGGGTTCTCCGGGTTATGACATCTTCACCGTAACGACGTACGACGGTACCAATTCGACCGGCGCGCTGCTCTCGGTAGGTACGGTGCACGCCAAAATCGGCAGCGGCGCGCGCCTGGGGTTTACCAACGACCTGCCGCTTACGCTGGACGGGGTGGTCGCTTCCCTCAAGCTGAGTCTTTCGCCTAACCAGGCGAAGCGGGGAACGCGCATGGCCGCGTCCGTCTCCTTAGACGCATACGACGCCAGCGGCGCGCAAATCGTAGGTCCGAGCAAGTATTCGCAGCCCCTTACGCTCGCGATTGAAGGCGACGCTCAAAACGCGTTTCGCTTGCACGATTCGGATGGCTCGGGAGAATCGTTTTCAGTCATTAAGCCGACCGAGGGCATAACACTCGCGTACGACGGCAACGACCAAGCTTCACCGGTATCGGTTCAGGCGAATGTATCGGGGCCAAGTTCGATCAGTGCCCGCGCCGGCTTTGCCTTACGCGGCAAACAAGGCCCGCCACCCGTGGGAACGATCTACGTGCTCAACCTGGGTAGCAACCAGGGCGTCTCGGCAACCGTAACCGAGTACGACGGCACGGCGAAAGGAAACGCCGCCCCCGAGCGGACGCTGGCGCTCACTCCAAAGCTCTACGCGCGAAGCATCGCGGTGGATTCAAGCGGCAACCTTTATGTCGGGTACCTCGACAACGATTTGGGCTTTTCGCCGGCGACAGGTGAGCCCGACACCGGCAATGAGATCGCGATCTACGCTCCCGGCGCGAGCGGGAACGACCAGCCCAAGGCGGTGCTAACGCAAGACTCGGGGACGAGCACGACGGTCTTCCCGGTCTTCATCGCCTTCGATTCCTCAGGTCGTCTCGTCACCTACGGCGCGACATCGGTTGACGGCAACATCGGCGATGCGATGCTCACCTATGCGGCCGGAAGCTCTGGAGCGGCCACCCCCGAGTTCGGATGGCAGTTTGCGACACCGAAGATTCGCTACGCGGGTCCGACTGGTCTGGCGCTGGATTCGAGCGGCAACTTTTACGTGAACGGCGCTCTCTATACACCGCTCGGATCGCAGGACGGATTGTTCGTGGCATCCGCGGGCGATATCGGTAACCCGGCCGCCACGCCCGCACGCACGATTCCCTGGGATTCGAAGACCGAGCTTATTCCAGGACTAACGGCAGGCGTCGCCATCAATCCCAGCGGCGAAATTTTCGTCGGCAACGCCGTGACGCAAGGCCACGGAAGCCCTAGCGCATGCCAAGCACGCGTCAACGTTTACGCTTCCGGTGCGGAGGGCGGCACGACGGACAACCCGCCCTTACGCATCCTCACCCTCGACGGCATCTTTGCGGCAAAGTGTTCGTTGAATAATCCCTTGCTGGGGTACTTCCCGGCGCTTGCGATGTACCAGACGACACTTTTCGCGGCTGACGATCTCAATAATGCCATTGATGCATTCGCGTCCGACGGGCAGGGGACCGTAAAAGCCTCTCTGCACATCGCGGGCTCGGCGACGCAACTGGATGCGCCGATCGCGATAGTCGTTACTTCAGTTTCCGGGCAGGCTAAGGCAGGTCCGGTTACCGGCGCTCGTGCGCCGGAACCCCTCTCTCACTAAAGCATCCAACGCTCAATGAAGGACAATTCGACATGAGAAAGACCCTCGCCACCTTGGCCTGGGCAGCGATTCCGGCGATTCTGCTGAGCGCATGTAATGGAAATGCGACCGGAGGAAGCACCGGCGCCGCAGCCCTGCCGAACACGCCGGCCGCATCTCAACACGGCGGCGTTAGTCCCAACGACACCAGCTCTGCGGACCTCCACGCGGGAGGCGCGACCTTCCCCGCATACGGGTACAACCTTTCCGACCAGCCAGTCGGAACTTTCAAACAGGTGCAGCCGACGCCTGGCCCAGGCTCGATCCTCGCGAGCGCCGGCACCGTCCATAACGTCTACTACTGCCTGACTGGAAGCGGCTTCGGCCGCAAGGAGTTCGAGCAGAACAACGGTACCGCGACGGTCGGCTGCGCTGCCCTCGGGCAAACCGCGGTCGGCTTCGGCGCTCGCAAAGATCCGCTCGACTTCGTCGGCAGCGACGTCGCTCTACCCTCGACCGAGTGCTGCGCCAGCGGCACGACCTACGCGACGAATCGTGCGGCCACCGATGGCCAGCCGTTCGAGCTGCCAACATTCGGCGGCCCGATTATTTTCGGTTACAACACCCCGTCCTTCCCGGCGCTCAGCGGGGCGCAACTCCAACTCTCGACCTGGGCCTACTGTGCGATTGCCAACGGCACGATCAGCGACTGGAACGACGCGGCAATCACCAAAGACAATGGCGGCGTCTCGGTAACCGGCGGCGTCTCCCAAACAATTAATTTCTACTACCGCTCGGATAGCAGCGGTACGAGCTTCCTATTCACCAACAAACTCAACGACAGCACGGGCGGCTGCAACCAGACCTTCCGGGCTCCCTACAACAAAGCGCCCTACGCATCGCCGAGCCGCAGCGCGGCGTGGACGTTTGGCGTGAACATGGTCTGGCCCGGACCCAATACCGGCCGCTTCCATGGCGAGAATGGAAACCCGGGAGTGCTCGCAGCGATCCAAGCTGACCCATTCGGCACCGGCTACGTCGAAGGCGCATTTGCGCAGGCGGCTGACCTCGGCCAGGCGGCATTGCAGAATGGGAACCTCAACGGCCACGCCAACTTCGTGAGCCCCACCAACAAAGCGGCCGTTGCGCTCAGCCTCAGTAAAGTCACCCGCGCAAGCATCCAAGAAGGCATGGGCAGCGACGGAATCTCGCTCGGCTCGTCCACCCCGTGGTGCCAGCTCTACATCCCACCCTCGGTGTTCGTGAACCCGACGCAGAAGGGTTATCCGATCGTCGGGCTTAGCTACTGGCTCTTCTACGGGGTTAACCACGGCTTCCACATCGCGGACAAGAAGACCCTAGTTCGGTACATCTCCTCGACTGCCGCGAATGCGGTTCTCGCGCCGCTCGAGTATACGCCGCTGGCGACCTCGGTTCACACGGCGATCAGAGCCGCCCTCAACGGCTCCGGCAGCCAATCTGCCTGCGTGCAGTAATCAGATGACCCGTCTCCACTAGTTCAGTGAACCCCACCATTTACGCGCGCCGCATCCTGCGGCGCGCGTAAACTTAAAGCCTTTCGGGAGCCTTGCATGAAGTTTCGTCTCACGGTCGTCGTCGTTCTGAGTTCGCTGTTCGTAGCGGGGTGCGGAGGATCGAGTTCAAATGGCTCGGCCATGCCGGCGGCGGCGGGTACGGTACGCGCACGATTCGTTGAGGGCGCTCCGGTTCTCGAGACGCTGATCAACGGCGTACCCCAAAATATTGGGACGACGGTATATTTGCGCGTCGACGGTCAAACGCTCAGCTCGTCATTCAACTACGGTACGATGACGCAGTTTCTCATCGTGCCTGCCGGCGCTCACTCGCTAGAGGTACTTAACTCGTTAGGGTATCGCGTCGGCCCCTGCAAGACATCGGCGTTGACCGCCGGCAAGGATTACACGCTGATCTTGGTAGGATCGTATCCCAACTACCGTGTGCTGAGCTTTGAAGAGCCGTCCGGCCAGGGCAGCACGCAACTCTCGCTCTACGAAGCCTCGCCTTCAGTTCCGAGAGCCGGCTTCGGAAGTTTTACCGTTTCGAACCGCTCAAACTTCAAGCAACTCGGCAGCACGAAGTTGGGCAACGTCACCACGGTCTCGACAGCCAAGCGCGTTTCGAGTTTCGGCGGGTATGTCGTCGGTCAAGGAAGTACAAAGTACACGATCACACCGTCGCAGGTCGACGGCTTCGATAAACACGACGCGCTGCCGTTTCACTCGGCGGCACGCCTTTCGCTCTTTTTCTTCGATGCTGGGAGTTCGAGCGGTCCCGTCTTTGGAAGCCTGGATCGATGAAAGCCTCCTCGCTCTTTGCCGTGGTCGTGGCGGTCGGGGCTGCTCTGCTGGCGGCCTCGGGTTGCGGAGCCACCGGTCCGGCACCGATGGCTGCCTCCCCAAATGCACCTCCGATTGCGACGCCGCCGCCAAACCAACTTTACGTGGACCACCTCGGAACGCTGTACGAATATCGTCTGCCGCTCAGCGCTAATTCCAAACCGGAGCGAACGCTGACGGAATGGCCTGGCCTTGGGCTCGCGCCGCAGATCGCGGTCGCATCAGGCGGAGACGTGGCAGTGGCCAGCTCCAACGCGATTCGCATCTTTTCGCCTCCCATTGTCTCGTTCGAACCGTCGCATGCTAAGCTTTCGATTACCTTGACCCCCGCGATCACCGAGGTCGGCCCGTCCGGCGCCGCCTTGATCGATATCGAGTATGATCCGAATGGCAACTTGTGGCTGCTCAACAATCTCGGGGCCGAGATCTCGGAGTTACGCACCCCTCTAACGAAGAGCAGCATCGCAGCGGTGACGATTGCGTTCGGCGCGCCCGGCTCGAAAACGGCCGGCTTTAACTTCTTGGTTCAAGCGCGTTTCGATGTTAACGCGGCACTTTATGTTTACGCCAGCGCCTCGACTCGCTCGCGGCTGTTCAAACTCTCGTTCCCGTATGCGAAACAGCCCTCTTCGGTCGGCATCAACTTAGCGCAGGCCGACTTCGTAGACTCTAGCCAGTACTTGCCGACGAGTCAAAATCCCGCGAGCGTTCTGCTCGGACAGTACATTGGCGAGTTGGCGACACCGCGCCCGGGTTCGCCGCCATCGCCGCCGGCGGACGTCATGGGGCAGTTCGACGAACCGCTCAATCCACTCGAAGGCCTCATCCCAAATCATATCGTGAAGACCGTCGTCGGGGCGCTGACCGCCGATGCTCCCCGCCAGCGCTTTTATACGCTTTTGGCCTCAAATGGGAGGCTCGAAGTTTTTGGCTTGCCGCTCCCGGCTGGAGCAAAACCCTCCCTCACACTACCCTGCCTTGGCGGCACGGCAAGCTGCGTCGAGCAGTCGGAGCATCTTTTCCTGGCACCATAAAGCGGGGCTAGGGTTCGCTCACCTTTTTCGGATCGACGATTTGCCAGCGCGAGCGCAGGCCGAGGCGACCGAGGATCGAGCTCACGTGTCGTTCGACGGTGTGCTCGCTGATTTGCAGCGCATGTGCGACCTCCCGGTTGCGGGCTCCGCGCCGAATTAGGTGAGCCACCTGCTGCTCGCGACCGGTAAGCGCGGCGCCCGATGGGCGACCGCGACGTTGCGTGCGCTGGGTTTCACCTTCCTGGCGGACGAGCAGCGACATCGCCTCGTTCGTCCAGCGACGCATGCCCATCGCGTTAAAGGCGCGCGCCGCGTCGCCGGCATAGTCCACCCAGTTTGCACGCTGATCGAATCGAAAGAGCAGATGGGCGCGGGCCAGGAGATGGTGCGCTTTAAGGTACCGGCGCTGGGGCGCGAAGACGGCACCCAGCGCATCGGCAGCAAGTTGGGCTTCGTCGAGCTCGCCATATCGGGCCGCCATGGAAAAGAGTTCGGCTGTATTCGTGACGCTCTCGGCCTGCAGAAGCGCCCGTCTCAGCGCAATCGCGACCGGGGCGCCCGGTGCTAGCGCGCCCGCGCCCACCAGAGCAGCCATGGTTGCAGCGATTGCGGCTTCGGGTACATCCGAACGAAGGGCCGTCTCGACGATCTCCGCCGAAGTCCATGCGAGTAAGGATGCGTCATCGCGCATCTCAACCGCGAGTTGCGCGCCAATCGGTGAAAACAACGCCAGCGCAGCCGGCTCACGAGCCTCCGAACGGGCGCGATCGAGCAATTGCGCGGCGCCATCGAGATCTCCGGTGTCGAGCGCAAGCCGGGCGGCGGCCGCGACGCAGCGCATCCACCAATCCGTCAACCCGTGGAACGCCGCAAGCGAAACCGCTTCCTCAATCGCCGTTTGCGCAGTTTCTATGTCGCCGAATAGCAAGGCATGATGGGCCAGCCGTTCGCGAATGGCAACGGCCAGATAAAATCGGCCTTCCGAAACCGCGCGGTCGTACGCCTCACGAAAAGCCTCGTAGGCGAGGCTCGCGTCGCCCGACCAGGTGAAAACGACGCCGGCCATCAAATGATCGCGCGAATCCGGATCGTCGTTTAAGGTCTTGTAATGTGCGGCAAGTGCCGTGGTAGTACGGCACGCAAGGAGATCCGGTTCGGCGACTCTGGCGAGACCGCGATCGTCGCCCGCGAGCGCAGCTACGCTCCCGCGCAGACGCCTAATCTGCGCGCGCGCGGACGCGTCCTCTTCGCGACGCAAAGTGAGCGCCGCAGACGCTTCGGAGAGCCGGGCTTGTGAGATCAGAAGCTCGATCTTCTCGTCCGCGAAGATCATGGTGTGACTTAATGCTAGCAAGCGATTCTTAAGCCACTATTACGAACGGTTAAAGTAACGGAAACGCGCCCTCGGTTCCCCTTCCTAGGCGCGCCAATTCTTCGTCTGGCCAATCTGATTCGCTATCTATTGGCGAACGGATAGGTTGCGAGCAAATGGCCGACAAAGTGCGCACCCCGCGCGAGGTCGCGCGGGGTGCATCGGTCTAAAGGGCTACTACCTAACCTGCCTTAAGCGGTAGCTTTATCCTGGATTGTAGCTCGACCGTGAGGTCGGATGATTCGTCGGGCTTGGCGTTGGCGGCGTCGCTTGCGGGCCGGGTCGCGCTTCTTTGCCGATAGAGATCACGTCATGCATTCCTTGATGGTAGTGGAAAGCGCAGCCGATCAGGTAGAGGCCGCCCTTCACTAGGGTAATCGTCACCGACTTACCCGGCTTGATTGGGCCGCTGGCATAACCCACTTGGAATTTGTCGCCTCCCTTGGCCGCCACTGACAGCTTCACGTTGGGGAACTCTGCCGGGGGACCCTTGATTTCCTTGACCACGTCCAGCGTGTGCGTGATGCTGCTTGACATATTGCGAATCGTGATCTTGGTGCCCGGCGGAAAGCCGAGCGTTTGCGAGCGGACCTCCTGCGTGAATCCACCCACCGTGGCCTTCCATTTCACCGACTTCAGCGAGCCAACTCCCTCGAAGGGAAGTTCCTCGCCGATCGTATGCTTCGGAAGCGTCGCGACCACAGCGAGATCTGAACCAATCGGCGGAAGCATGAATGAAGCGCCGCCCATCGGCGCGGCGCTGCCGCCGCCCATACGACCGCCGCAAGCGGCAAGCACCAGGGCGCCTAGGCCAACGGCGAGCGCAATAAGTTTTCTAGACATGTGAACCTCGAAATAGCGGTAATCTGTCCCTAGACGCTACCGATTTCGGGTAAAGAAAGTCTGAAGCTCAGCGGCGCCCGCTACTCACTTCACGCGTAATTGCAGGGTTTTCTCGACCGTTTGCGAGCTTGATGGATCGCTCGCCGTCACCTTCAGACCGATGGCCTGCAGCCCCGGCGGAGCGAAAAGCGTCACCTCCAGGCTAAAGTTACCTTGCGGGCCGGCGTCCGTGGTGCCGTTGTAAAGACCGGTATAGGAAGGCGAGGCCCCGATCGTGACCTTCACGTGTCCGCGCCCGACGGTGTTTCCTCGAATCGTAAACGAACGTCCGACCACCGCCCCGGCTGCCGGTTGGTTGATCGCCAGATGAATCTCCACCGGACCGGCTCGAATCACGTTGAACGACCACGACCGGTCGAAGGATCCGCGCCCCCCGCTCTGCCCCGTTACGCGCACGTTATGCGACCCGAAATCGAGCGGCGCAGGAGGCTTATACGAAAAGCGGGTTGACGAGGTCGCGCTGCGCGACGTGACGTTGTTGCCGTCAAGGTAGATGCGTAGGCTCCCGGCATTGACGTTGGATGTGAACTCGGCCGAGATGGTCGCAAACCGATCGCGTACGTTTGAGCCGGGTGAGGGCGACTGGTTACGCAACTGCACCGATTGTCCCGGCGGTATTGGCACGCCAATCACCGAGAACGACCAGGAACGCTCGAAGCCGACGCCGCCGGCGTCGCGTCCCGCGACGCGCACGCTGTGTGAACCCAAGAGCATCGGCGCGCGGGAAGTGTACGAAAAACCAGTTGGGGAGATGTTGGCGCGTGGGGTCACGTCGTTGTTGTCGAGCCCTACGCGGACACTGCCGGGATTGACTCGATGCGAGAACTGCGCCGACACCGTGACGAACCCGCTCTGCACGCGCGCGCCGGGCGGCGGCTGCTGCGCGCGCAGATATACCATGCTGGCCGGCGGCGGATATGGAGGCCTTACCGGCGGCGGGGGCACTACCGGCCCGGCAACCGGCATGTTGATCGTCACGACGCGGGTCGGCGAATCCCAGCCGACCTGCGCGCCGAAGGCTTGCGCGATGAAGCGAAGCGGAACGTAGGTAGAAGCGCCGATAATAAAGGGCGCGACATCGAGGGTCTGCGGTTGGCCATTGACCGTCGCCTGCGTCGAGCCGACGCGCAACTGGACGGTCGTGTTCTGTTTGGTCGCGTTGATCGTTCCGGCAGAATAGACGACCGAGGCGCCCATATGCTCGAAGACGCCGCGCAGTGGGACGAAGACGCGACCCTCGCGCTCGATTGGCGCGGGATTGAGATACAGCGGCTGGCCGTTAAGCTTTACGGTCACCGTCTGCGCCACCGCGATCGGCGGCGAGCTCGTGACGACGACCAGTGCGGTGATTAACGCTGCGGCCAGCGTGCGAGGAAGTGTTGAAAACACGGCCCGACCCTCCTATCGGAGCTTTGCGTTAAGGCTTTGGCCTTCCCTTCCAATCCGCATGCGCCATCGGGCAAGCCGGCTGCCGATCTTTGCGGCGGGAAACCGCCGCTCGATCTCAAAAGGAGGCGGGTACCCATTTGATACTCTTCAGCGCGGCTCTTACGCGCGCGCCTAATTTCCCGCAGCCTACAGCTTGGAGGTTCTCGCGTGTTTCGCTTCCGCAACAAATCTGCGCTCGTCGCACTCACTGCCGCCGTAGCCATTGGCTTAGCGGGATGCTCTGGAGTTCGCTCGATTCTTCCGAGCGCCGGACCTCAAGCCGTACCTGGCGTGCGAAACGGACATTTCTCACGGGTCACGGTCGTCAAAGCTCAGCCGCCGGCTGCAATGCAAATAGGGTTCTTGATGACGGATGGCTCGGTTCTTGCGCAAGGCAACAATCCGGCCTCGGCATGGTATCGTTACGTTCCCGATTCGTCGGGCGACTATTCCGACGGAACCTGGACGCAGGTTGCGTCGCTTCCGGCAGGATACGCGCCGAGCGCATTCGCCTCGGCGGTGCAAGCCAACGGTAATCTCGTAATAACCGGCGGCGAGTACAACACCCCGGGTAACTATGACCTTCAACTTGTGAATCTCGGCGCCGTTTACAATCCGGTGGCAAACACATGGACGAAGCTGGGGCACCCGAAAGGCTGGAAGTGGATCGGCGACTCCCCTTCGAGCGTACTCCCGAACGGCCGCTACCTGGTCGGACAGAAACTCTCGGACCGCGACGCTTATCTGAATCCTAAGACGCTCAAGTGGACTAGCGTTCCCCACACCGGGAAAGCCGATTTCAACGCCGAGGAAGGGTGGACGCTGCTTCCCAACGGCGACATCCTAACCGCCGACGTCAAAAACGCTCCCAATTCGGAAATCTACAATCCGGCCTCTGGGACGTGGAAGAGCGCGGGCTCGACTATCGTCGACCTGCACTCACCGTCGCCGTACAAAACTTGTCTGCAGTACGGTCCCAACCCAAAAGATTGCTATCTCCCGCCGGGTGAGATCGGTCCCGCACTTCTGCGCCCCGACGGAACGGTTTTCGCCACCGGTTCATACTCCAGCGGAAGCGGAGCCGGACACACTGCCATCTATCATACGGCCGGCAGTTTGGCCGGAACCTGGACCACTGGACCCAACTTTCCAAACGGCGATAATGCCGGCGACTCGTGGGGGTTAGTTGAGCCAAGCGGCAACGTTTTGGTCTTCGGAGTATTTGGAAACACATACGAATGGAACGGCAGCACCTTTGACCAGGTCGGCACTTGGCAAGGGCCCCCGGTCTTACTCCCCACCGGACAAGTTATGGAACTCGGCTACTCGAGCGATGTGATATACACGCCCACCGGCTCGGCGAAATCGTCCTGGGCACCAACGATCAGCTCCGTTCCGAAGAACCTCACGCCTGGAACCACCTACAAAATCTCCGGGACGCAGTTCAACGGCTTATCGCAGGGCGTGGCCTATGGTGACGAGTTCCAAAACGCGACGAACTACCCGTTAGTGCGAATTACCAATAATGCGAGCGGTAAGGTGTACTACGCGAGAACACACGATGTCAGCTCGATGGGCGTCGCTACCGGCTCCAAGATCATTTCGACCTCCTTTGACGTTCCGAAGAGCATCGGTAAGGGTGCGAGTAAGCTCCAAGTCGTTGCAAACGGCATTGCATCGGCGAACGCCAGCGTCACCATCAAATAGCCAAACGCTCCGGCAGGCCGGCACGAGTCTACTTCGACTCGTGCCGGCCGCTTTAAGCTACCGGTACTCGCGCCAAAGTAGCCCAAGCGCAAACGGCGGAGCGCCGGCTGCGCGAAAGCTTCGGCGGCATTCACCAAGCGGCAACGAAGGCAGGATCGATCGCCGTGCTAACGATCGAGCTGAACGTTGCGAAGGGACAATCGAGGGAGGGGCATCCCGGAACGTAAACGGGCACTCGCTGCGGGTTTTCGCCCCGGCCGGCACGCATCGCGTCCAAAGATTGCGCCGTAAAGAAGGTCCGGACAAACGGTTCGCCTCCCGACGGCGCGTGCAACTCGAAGATCAGCGCGCTTCCCGGCGGAGTGTTGTTGAACTGATCCCCTTTGATTAGCCAAGAAAGCCCCAACAATCCCGCGATCTCGGCCAACTGCGTATCGTGTCCCGCCAAGAAGATAAACCGTGCCTCCGGCGGCACGCGCGTGCCTGCAACTGCTTTGCCGGTAGCGCCCTCTTCGAGCGTTTGAAGGATGTGTGCGACGATATTTGACCCGTGCGCGCGTGCCGTGTAACGGTTACCGTGCTCGAGCTTCTTGGCTAGCACGTGGAGTTGGAGCAGCTCCACGAGCCGCCGGCGATCGACCCTTCCCCACCCGACGGTAGGATGGCCGTCGGTATACTCCAACAGGAGGTTCTCGGCGACGTCAGCGGCCATGTCGAGCCCTCCGGAGAAGCCTGCCAGTCCGCCATCACCGTCGTTGGAAACCGTAGTCGGCACTTGCGAAATCTGCTTGCAGGTGCCCGGCGAGGCACATCCGAGTACTTGTTCCAGTGTTGTGAAGACGGCCCCGTATGCATCGACGAGTCCGCTCGGGTTCGCGCCCACCGCTCCCACGATCGAGGCTTTCGATTCGGTTTTACTCACCGTGCCGATACCGGGCAACGGATCGAAGAGCGGATCCGCATCACCGTCGGCGTGCTGCACGGCAATCGAACAGCCCGGCGCGAAGCCTTGTAGCACCGCCTGGCCAGTGGCGCGAGTGCGCTGATCGACGTCCGCCCATACGAAGACCGACCCGGCTCCCGGGCAACCGCGTTCGCTCTCCCCGAGACCGGCGCCGTAAATCTTGCGGTAGTACGCGCCGAACTGCTTCATGAGCAACGCTCCGCGCTCGGTCAGGTTTCCGGGATGGCCCGGCCACACCGGCCACGGCTGACTTGCATATGCCTGCAGTTCGGCTGGGTGCGTCGGCGATCGCACGCCGTGACGGCTCAGCACGATGACCATGCGTAGGTCGGAGGGTCGCGGCGCGGGTGCATTCGCCGCCGGTGCAGCGACGGCGCACCCGAGCAGCAGGGGAAGAGTAAAGGCGACGAATCTGATAACGTTCACGGAACCTCGGCTTTCCCGGTTGGAGGATATGTCGCGATTTTAGGCGCTCTGGATGACGTGAGCATGAAATCAGCGCCGGAACGATCGGAATGCCGAATCCGCTCCTAAAGCCGCGCGCGCTTCGCATCCACGTTCATCGTCGGGGAGGCCTTTGCCGCGTCGAGAATAGAGCCGCATGCGGACGAAGTATCGCTACGGCGAGATGACGTGGCCCGAAGTCAAAGAAGCCGCGGGCCGGCCCTGCGTCGCGATCGTACCGATCGCCACGCTCGAAGATCACGGCTTGCACCTTCCGATCGACACCGATTTGCTGCTCTGTACGAGCGTTTGCGAACTCGCGGCAGCGCGCGCCGCGGATCGAACGGTCGTCGTCCCCGCTATCAACCACGGATATACCCCGCATCACATGGATTTCCCGGGCGCAATCACGATCGGTCCACACACCCTGATCGATTATGGGCTCGACGTATGCAAGAGCCTCGCGCACCACGGGTTCAAACGGATACTCATCGTTAACGGTCACGGCAGCAATACGCCATTTGCCGATATCGTTGCGCGGCTCTGTGTCGTGCATACCGGCGCGCTGGCTGCCGCGGTGAATTACTGGGCCGCGCCGGGTGTGCGCGAGGTCGCCGAATCGTTGCGCGAATCCGAACCGGTCGGCGGCATGAACCACGCCTGCGAGTTCGAGACCTCGCTCTATCTCGCCCTCCGCCCCGAACTCGTCGACATGAGCGAAGCGGTTCACGAGCTCTCGCACCGTCCTTCGAAAAACTACTGGACCGACTTGATCGCCGGCGACGGGGCATTGGCGATGATGGAGTATTGGAGCCAACTCAGCGAAAGCGGCGTGATGGGCGATCCGACGAAGGCGAGCGCCGAAAAAGGACGCGCATTGCTGGATGCCGCCGCTAATGGCCTCGTTGAGCTCGTCGACGAGCTGCTGGTTCGGGAAAGCCCACCGCGCAAGGATCGACATTAACCCCGTGCGCTGGGTGGTTGCGCTCGTGCTCTCAACGATCGTTACGCTCTGCGGCTGCACTCGGGCGCAGCGTTCGGAGGGGCCGCACAATCCGTGGACGATCGCGGGAGTCTTACGGATCGCGGAACGTGAAGACCCCGACAATCTAAATCTCTTGCTGGGCACCCAGACCGTCGACATTGATTTATCGGCTTTCTGGGCAGCTTATCTCTTTCGTTGGAGCGACCGGAACGAACTGGTTCCCGAGCTGGCAACCGTCGAACCGACGCACGCGAACGGCGGCATCAGCCGTGACGGGTTGCGCTTCACCTACCATCTTCGACGCAACGTAACCTGGCAGGACGGCGCGCCCTTTACCGCCGATGACGTGATCTACACCTGGCGTCAGATGCTCAATCCGCGCAACCTGGTCGTCAGCCGCGTGGGCTACGACGTAATCGCCGGCATCGACCGGATCGACGCCTACACTATCATCGTACACCTCAAGCATCGCTTCGCGCCCTTCGTCAACACGTTCTTCGCGCCCGCGAATCATCCCGACGTGATTCTGCCGCGTCATCTGCTCGCTCGCTACCCGGACCTCAACCACGTGGCCTATAACTCGCTGCCGATTGGGACCGGCCCGTTCCGCATTGTCTCGTACGAGCGCAGCTCGCGCATCGAAATGGTCGCCAACGACAAATACTGGCGCGGACCTCCGCGCCTTCGCCGCATCGACTTTCGAATCGTCGGGAACGATCAGACCATGCTAACGATGTTGGCGTCGCACGACATCGACTTCTTCTATCGCGCCGCTGAATCGCTCGAGCCGGAGCTTCGCGGGCTCGCGGGCACGCGCGTCGTGATGACGCCGATCAACCGTTTCACCGACGTTGGCTTGAACGCATCCGTTCCGGGATTGAGCGACCTGCGGGTGCGGCGCGCACTCGCCTTCGCGATCGATAAGGACGTAATGATCGACAAAGTAATGCACGGCGTCGCCGTGGCAGGGAGCTCCAATCACGCGCCCTGGTCGTGGAGTTACAACTCGGGCGTGAAACGCTACCCTTTCGATCCCGCGCGCGCGGCCAAGCTGCTCGCGGATGCCGGCTGGCCCCCGGGCAAACTCCACCTGACGCTGGTGAGCTTTACGGGGTCGAGCACGATGACGCCGGCCGAAGAACTCTTGCAATCCCAGTGGGGCCGGGTGGGCGTCACCGTTTCGATCAAGAACTTTCCGTCGGGAAAGCTCTATGCAACCTTGGGCGCGGGCGGCATCGAGCAATCCGGCAAGTTCGACGCAGTGCTTGAAAACTGGGAGAACGGCACCGATCCCGACGACTCGATTCTGCTGATGTGCTCGATGGCACCCCCAGCCGGCTGGAACATCTACCATTTCTGCAGTCCGGCGCTCGATGCCGATCAACGCATCGCTCTAGGCACCTACGATCGCGCGCTGCGCGCGGCCGCTTACGCCCGGATCCAGCGGATCGTCACCGAGGAGCTGCCGTTCATCGTGCTCTGGTACCAGGAACAGCTCGACGCCATCAACACCGACTTCCACGAGTACCGTCCCGCGCACGCGGTGACGCCCTTCTGGAATGTCTGGCAATGGTCCATCTAGGGACTAGATCATTCGAAGGCACCGCGGCGCGCGCACCACTGCCAGAGGCCTACTGCGGCGGCTGCATTGAACAGCAATCCCAGGAATCCGATTTCGGGGCCGTAGATGACGGTGTTGGAAATCCCGAGCGCCCCAACGTTATTCCCGAAACCAAAGAGCACATACGCGAGTGCGTTCCAGATGCCGTGACTTACGCTCGCCACGAGGATGGATCCGGAAAGAAGCCGCAGCATTCCCCAAATCGCGCCGATCAGCGCGGCGTTGAGCATAAACGTTGGAACTTGCGAGGTCGGCGGGTTGAATCCGGTCGGCAACACAACCGAAGACCAATGCCAAAGCGCGAACGCAAGGCTCGTAAAGACGATCGTCAGAACCTTCCCTTGACCGCAACGCTCCAGCGTCGCCCACAGCCAGCCGCGAAAAAATCCCTCTTCGGTTAGCAGCGCGACGGGAATCGTCGTCGCACCGATCAGCAAGAGATTGAACCACAAACCGTGCTTATGGTGGGGTGCCGCCGCCGGATTCAGCGCCCCGCTCAGAAGAGCGATGGCTGCAATCGTGACGGTTACCGCGATTGGATAGAGTATCGCGAGCCCATACCATCGCAGCGCGCGCGCCCCTCCCCACGTGAAGCCCAGCTGTTGGATCGAAAATCGCTGCAGGTACGAAAAAACGAGCATTAGCGGTAAGAGCGGCAGCGAGCTGAACGCAGCGCTGCCGGTGGCATCCATCGTCGAGGTGATCGCGACCGCGACGAGGACTCCCAGGACCGGCGGGAGCCAGGATCGATTCACTTCACCTCCTATAGCGCATCCCTAACGTTGCCGGCTTTACGGCCCCGCGAACGCGCAGGTTTCACAACTACCGCCTCAATCTTTTATCAAATCGGGACAATTTGAAGACCTTTGAGCCCTCGCGGTGCTAAGCTCGGCAAGCGAGAACCGGGTCGCGCGTCACCGAATTTGAACATCTTCCGCTTCACCCTCTTGATCGCGCTGGCGTTCGCGGTTTTGACCGTACCGGTTCGTGCTGCCGTCAACGGAAATTTCTCCTTTCCGGTGGCGCGCGCGCCCCATCCGCTCACCCTCGATCCCGCACTATCCGATCCCGTCTGGGCAACGGGCAAGCTCCCAAACGGAGCAGGTGCGTGGGAGAACGTTACGACGCGCTCGCCGGCTACGCTTCCAACGGTTGTGTACCTTTTATATGACGACAAGAATCTGTACGTTGGCTTCAAGGCCGATCAAGGCGGTGTGCCGATCGTGGCCGCGCAAACGACGAACGACGTGGGTTTTGGCCTGGACGACTTCGTTGGGATTGGTCTCGACACGAGCGGTGCCGGGAGTCAAGCCTACTACTTCGAAGCGACGCCCCACGGGACGCGATCCGAGCAAGCCAATGAAAACGTGCGCTTTCGCCCCCGCTGGAGTGCCGCCGGAAGCGTTGTCAACGGATCGTTCAGCTGCGTGATGATCATCCCACTCGACGTGCTGCGCGTGCCGCATGGCGGGAAGCAGACGTGGCGCTTTCAGTTCGTGCGGGGCGTCGCAACTCGTGGAGAACACCTCTCCTGGGTCTGGGATCCGATCATGCAGGATGCCGGCGCTGGGACGTGGCCCACATTTGCCGACACGCGGTTTTGGTCGGCGGGCATGCTCGATCTTCCGGCCTCGGCGGCGACGCGTCCCAAACCGCGGGCCGACATCTATGGACTCTCCAGCAGCGGAAGCGATCGTAAGCTCTTCCAACAAGCCAACGGCACCTTTTTGCCGATGAACGCGCGCCCGATCGGCGGCGACTTTAGCTATCCGCTAACTCCAACCATTCGTTTCGTCGGCACCCTCAACCCCGATTTCTCCAACGTGGAGATCGACCAACAGACGATCGTGCCGCAAGAATTCCAACGCCAGTTGATCGAGTATCGCCCCTTTTTCGCGCAGGGCGCGGCCTTCATCAATGCTGCGTCGGGGCCACGCAGTCCGGCGGGAACCTTCGTGAATCCTTCCGATCTAGTGTTCTACTCTCCCTCGGTCGGGCCGTTCGACAGCGGCGCGAAAGTCGAGGGCACGTTCGGTGACCAGAGCTTCGGTGCGCTCACCTTTCACGGTTACGACGAGTCCACCAACAATACGTTCGACGATAAAGCCTATGGCTACGAACACGCCGTGCAGGGTGGCTCGTTCATCTATTGGAGCGACGGCGTTCTTGCCAACCACAGCATCGCCGGAACCGACGATACGATCGAGGACGGCGTCGAAGTGCGCGACCTTAAAGACGGTATGATCTATTTTCTCGATTATTCGTTCGAAAACGGTAGCTGGGTCCCGCAAGGCCACGCCGATTTTACCGAACTCTTTGTGGATCGCCATAAGGATAACCTCGAACTCAATGCGGGCTACATGGACATATCTCCGAACTACGATCCGATCGACGGATTCACCGCAAACTCCGACATTCGCGGACCGCAGTTCTATGCGAACCTCTTAGGGCAGTCTCCCGCGATCAAGAATTACAGCCTTTTCTTCGCTGCCGATCGCTTTCTCGACGAGAGCGGGGCGGTGCATCAAGCCGACACGCAAGTCTTCGTCAATGCCACCTTTAAAAATCTCTTCTCGCTTGATGGCATCGGGGAGGCGGTCGGCCAGCTGCGGTCCTACGAGATTCCCGCCGGCCCCAACTGCAGCGGACCGATACTATTCCAATCAAGTTTTACCGGCTACCCCTGCTACCTCGACGGGGTCACGCAACCGTTTAACCTCTATCAGATTCCGCTCGGATACCGCGACGGTACGCCCAGCCCGATCGACACCAGCTATTCTTGGGGTCCGTTCGGAGACAACTACGTACACTTATTTACGATCGTCACCAGCCGCCCGATCGGGAAACGCCTTTCTTTGGGGCTAGAGTACGACGGAACTTACGAACGCGCTTTTTCCAACGGCTTACTCGACTCGCAGTGGCTGCGGCGGGTCTCGCTCGGCTACAACATCAACGACGAAACCACCGTCTCGGTGGGACTGCGCGACATCAACGGGCTCGGAGGTTTCGCAACCCAAGTTGGCAACAATCTCGCAATCGCATTCCACGAGCGTTTTCCAAAAGGGAACGAGCTGTACGTGAACTATGGAAGCCCAGCGGCCGGGGCTACGCTCGATCGTCTCATCGTAAAGTACGTCTTTCACGCCGGAGCCGACGAAGGCACGTGAGCCGCCGGCGAATCTAAGGAGGGTTATGAAGCTGGAGTACCGGGTCGTCGACGTATTCACCCAGAGGCCACTGGAGGGCAACCCCCTCTCGGTCTTCCCTGACGCGCGTGGTCTCGACGATACGACGATGCAACGAATCGCGCGCGAGATGAATCTCTCCGAAACGACCTTCGTCTTCCCCCCGGAACGGCCCGACTCGGTAGCCCGGATTCGTATTTTTACGCCGGCGCGTGAGATGGATTTTGCCGGCCACCCGACGGTGGGCACGTCTTGGGTCTTGCGCGACCTCGGAATCGTTCCGAAAGACGTTCGCCGGTTCGCTTTACACGAAAACGTCGGGCTTGTCGACGTCCGCGTCGACGAGGGCTCCGATCCGCTGATCTGGCTGCGCACCCCGCCCATCCAGAAGCTCCGTGCTTACGATTCCGCGCTTTGCGCCGCCGCCATTGGGTTGTCAAAGGAGGATCTGCTCGAAAACGTACCCTGCCGTTGCTTCACCGCAGGCAATCCGAATATTTACATTGCCTTGCGCAGCCGCGACGCAGTCGATCGCGCCAGGGCCGATACCGTGGCGACGCGCGCGCTGCTGGCCGAAGACGGACCGATGTGTCTCTTCTTGTTTACACCCACGGCGGAAGGCGCCTATTCGCGCATGTTCGCCGAAGAACTCGGCGTTGTCGAAGACCCCGCGACCGGAAGCGCAACCGGACCGCTGGCCGCGTTCATGGTGGAGTACGGGTTGGCACCCGCCACATCCGGAACGCGCTTGGTGAGCGAACAGGGCACGAAGATGGGGCGACGGAGCATCCTACACGTGTTCATCGACGGCGACGGCAGCATCGAGGTCGGTGGCCACGTGGCTCCGGTGGCGACCGCCACGATGATGCTGTAGGCGCATTGCGCCGGCGAAAGGAGGCCACCCGATGCAACGTTCGGATTTTCTTAGCGCGTGCGGGGCGATCACCGCAGCCACTTTTGTGGGTGCGACGCCCGGATCGACCGTGGCGGGTATCGCCATCCCCGACACCCCGTTATCAAAGGAAGCGACGCTTGCAGCTCAATCATCGGAGCCGATCGAAATCTTCAATCACTCGTTGCGAACTTTTCTCTTTGCCGAGTTGATCGCAAAAGCTAAGAATCTGGAGCACGACGCCGAGCTGGTTTACGTTGCGGCGATCTTGCACGACACCGGCCTGAGCGCCGCGCACATGAGCGCGACCGAGCGCTTCGAAGTGGATGGCGCCAACTTTGCCCGTCAGCTTCTGACCCGCCACGGCGTGACCGGGGATCGTGCCGATCGCGTATGGGACGCAATCAGCCTGCACGATTCGGGGGGTATCGCCCGGTGGAAGCAGCCCGAGGTCATGCTCGTGAACGCCGGAGTCTCCGCCGATTTTGGCAGCTCCCTGCAGCTGATCCAGCGTAACGACGTCGTCGCCATTCTAACTACCGCACCGCGCAACGGTTTTATCCCAGTCTTTCTCGACGTGGTTGCGTCCGTCGCACGACGAAAGCCCCAGGCGACTGGTGGCTGCTTTGTAACCGACGTCGCGTACCGCATGGTTCCGGGATTCCACTTGGAGAACTTTTGCGATGCGGTCAAGCAGGATCCGTTCGCGGGTTACCTGACCGATTGAAGGCTTGTCCGAACGATTACTACGTGCTACGATATATTACGTGGCACGTAATGAGCTCCCCCTTCCGGTAACGAGCCCGGGGCGTCTGAACGAGCCGGCGTTGTTGATCTTGGCCTCCTTGTGCGCCGGCACGAAGCACGGATACGCGATCATTCAGGATGTCGAGGCGCACACCGGAAAACGGCTCGGACCGGGCACGCTCTACGGCGCGATCTCGCGGCTCGAACGGCTCGGGCTCATCGAGGGTCGCGCGCTCGAGGAACGTGGCCGCCGCCCATACCGCATCACGCCATCGGGCCGCCGAACGTTCCAGGAACGGATGAGCGACCTACGCCGCTATCACTTAACGCTCCAAGGACTGGCGACGTAGTGCGCTCGTCCGTTGCACGGGCCCTGACCTCGATGCACTCGCCGCAGTGGCGGGCCCGGTACGGCTGCGAGTTCGAAGCGCTCCTCGGCGACCTGCCACCCTCCCCGGCGACCCTCGCGGACATTGCCGGGAGCATCGCCGCCTCGCACCGCTCGCTGGGCACGAGCATCGGGATCGTCGCCCTGTTGCTGGCGATCGTCTTCGCCCACTCCCACCCGGGGACGAGCCGAAAGATCGCGATTTTGCATCGGCACGGTTCCCATCCGGCCGCAGCCTGCGTTCTGGCTTACGGGGCGCACAAGAACCCGGCGGGCGGCTTGGTCCTAAATATTTAGTTGACAAGGATACCAAACGTGGTTTATTATCCAACTAAAGATTTAGGAGACGTGAGGGCAGTGAAGCTTCTTGATCGCTCGGAGTCGGTCGCCTTGGCCGCAGCGCCCATCTACTGTTTTGGCGACTTCCGTTTCGATGCTGCGCGCCGGTTGCTCTTTCGAGGCGCGGAGGTTATACCGGTGCCGGAACGACTGGCACTCCTGCTCTACGAGCTCGTTGCGGCCAACGGGATGGTGGTTACCAAAGAGGCGCTGGCCCTGAGCATTTGGCCGCACGACGCGGTCTCAGACGGGAACTTGGCTCAACACATCTACATGTTACGCCGTCTGCTCGGGGAGCGCGCGCGCGATCATGCGTACATCCTCTCCGTGTCGGGCAGCGGCTACCGCTTCGCGCTGCCCGTCGTAAAGGCGCGCCTGGTATCCAACGAATTGCCGGCGATCGATGCCGGGAGCCTCGGCGACACTTTGCTGGGGAGCGGGGTTGAGGCCTTCCGTAACTATTGCCAGGGTAGTTTCTTTCTCGAGCAGCGCAACGCGCCTTCGATACGGCGCGCGATCGAATTCTTCCAAGCCTCATTGAGCTCGGATCCGAAATATCTGCCCGCCCTGATCGGCGTGGCTCGCTCGCACGCGCAGCTCGCCGTGTATTGGCACACCCCCGCAAGCCTTTCGTTCCCTTTCGCCAAGCGGGCAATCGCGGACGCCCTGACAATCGATTCCAATTCCGCGATCGCACATGCAGTGCTCTCGGGGTTGTTATGCTTCTGCGACTGGGACTGGAAGGGTGCTCAAGAGGAAGTCGACCTCGCTCTACGATTGAACCCCGGGTCAACGTTCGTCCGAAACAACGCGGCGTGGCTCTTCATTTGCACCGGCCGTTACTCGGACGCGCTCGCGCAGGCGCAGTTTGCGCTCACAATGGAGCCGGCGTCCCTTCCATTGCAGCTCCTGCTCGCTCGGGTGCTCCTGCACTCGCGCAAGTATCCCGATGCGATCGCGATTATGTCAAATCTTCTCGAAACCGATCAAACCTTCTACATAGCCAGGCGTTATCGCGCGCAGGCGTATCTTCTCAACAGGGAACCGGAGAAGGCGCTGCGCGATCTGCAGCTGCTTCCGCGAGAACGCTCCGAGGATGCGAGTTTTCGGTTGCCGATGCTCGGTCGTGCCTACGCCGACATGGGTAACCGGGAGCGAGCCGGGAAGATTCTCAATGCTCTCCAGCAGATCGCGCGCACCGACTACGTCGTGGGCTGGAACTTGGCTATCGTCGCCATTGGCTTAGGGCGCTTCGAGGAAGCGATGGGATACCTGGAAACCGCTTACACGCAGCGTGAAGCCACGCTGCCCTTTTTGAAGAGCCTGCCATGGTTCGCGCCGATCTCCGCCAACGGGCGCTTCCAGCGGCTGCTCCGCGGAGTCGGACCGGTCGCCGCCCCGTCGTTTCGCGCGGAAACCCAGGCGGCAGCGTCCTAGCTCGGCTGTAGAATTCCGAAGATGTTTCCTTCCGTATCGTTGGCGTAGCAGAGCCAACCCACGCCGGGAATCTCATTTTTCGCAACGACGATTTTGCCGCCGGCGCGTTCGACCGCCGAGATCGCATCCTCGATCGATGCGACGGGGATTGTGCAGACGTAGGCGTTGACCGCTGACCCGGGCGCGGGAGCATCGCCAAGCCGGGGGACGATGGCGCCGTCGATGCCGTCGCCTTCGCCGGTACTGACCAGATAGTACTCGATCGGTCCCTCCCACTTGCGTATCGTCCACCCGAAGACGCTCGAGTAAAACGTCGTCGCTCGCTGTGCATCCGACGCGTGAATCTCAAAATGGACGACTCGTCCCATCGCGTACCTCTCTCAGCAGTATCAGCCGACCAAAAAACTTCTGCAATGTTCGCGCCGGCGAACGCCGGCAACGAAGCTTTGCAAGGCGCCAGTTAGACGGTCACCCACTGCGGCCTGCTGCCCGCGAGCGGCAACGGCCGCAAAGAGGGTTGCAAAGATGTCGGTCGCGTCCTCCAAGAAGTGCAGCGCATATTGCGCGAAGGATGGTGCTCCCGCGTCGAGCGCCTCAATGGCATCCTGCAACCGGGCGGTATCCAGCCCATAGCCTAAGACGTATAGGCTTAAACTTTTTAGGAAAGCACGGGCGAGGACGCTTTCGCGCTCGGATTGTACCCGGAGTTGCGGCACCGCGCTCGTGAGCCGATCGTAAAGGACCTCGGGGATGGCCTCCAACAGCTCCGCGGAAAACGAATCGTCACGCTCGCGCGCGACGCCGAAGAGATCGCAGCCCGCCAACCGATCCCGTGTATCCAAGAGGTAGGAGAGTGCGCGCAGATACCAATCGCGCCGTTGGCGCCTCCGTCTATTGAAAGTCGCGCCCAGCGCGGCTGCCGCGCGCGCCGCCAACCCGTCGTATTTTAGCTCGACTGCGGTGCGAAACGCGTCGCCCGCGCATCTCCGCGCGGATTCGATATTCCCGGCGCCAACCAAGCCGCGTGCCCGCTCGACGCCGAGGGCGGCGCGATCCCATGACGACGGGGCGAGATCGCCGAGATCCTCAGGATAAGCCCAAGGTTTCCCTCGACGCAGCGCCGCCCGCGCAATCGTGACTTGACAGCGATATGCGTCGAAATGGCGCCCCCGCAGTACGAAGTAGGCTCCGCTCGCCAGCCGCTCGGCCGACGCATCGTCGCCGATCTGCAGCGCGATCTCCGCGCGCAGCGCGCTCGCGGAAGCGAGCTGCACGAGCGCAAAGTTCCGAAGGCTGCGCCGTTCCGTCTCGTCTAAAAGCGCGGCCGCGTGTTCGATCCGCCCGCGGCGAATCTCGGCATCGGCTTGCGCGAGCAGCGCTCGCAGAAGCCAGACGGCCCGACCGTGAGCGATACGCCTGAGGTTTATTGCCACGCGCTCCATTTGGCGTGCATCGCCGGCGTGGCAAGCGCGCAGAAAGGCGAGCCACTCGAGCTCGAATCGCACTTCTGAATCGTCGTTCGAATCTCGTTCGGCTTGTTTGAGCAGAGGCCACAACTCTCGCTTTGCCGCGGCGTGCGTCCCACTGATCTGGCGCGCTTGCGCGTTCAAAACCGCCGCCAGCGGAGGAGAAATATCTCGCGGGAGCCCGGCGTTCATTTCGCCGATCTCGTGCCCAACATCGATCTGCCCGCGGATCGTAAGCATCGCGGCGTCCACGTTCGATTCAAGGCCGCCGAGCCCGAATATGCGCGACGCGGTCGCGGGCTCGATGCTCGACACGAGCTCGGCCAGGGTCTCGAGCGGATCGACGGCGCCGCCGTTGCGATCCTCCACGACGACCAGGTGTGGACCCCCTACGAGCTTTCGAACGTGCTGTGCGAGCACCGACACTGCTTTGGCGCGGCGGCGTTGCAGGTGACGCTTCGATACTTGAAACCACCGTTCGTTGCGATCGCAGGTCGCCGCCTCAGCCTCGCTCGACAGCAGAAGATCTCGGAACCGCGCCTCTTGCGGGCTTTCGTGGAAGGCGCTTTCGATCACGTGCTGCAGGGCCGCTTGGGCGTTGAGGATTCCTGTCGCCTCGCAGAGCGCTTGGGCAAGCGGCAACGTGGCAAGTTGATACGGGTTGCTAGCGCGCCTCAGCAAGCGCCGCACGTCGGCTTCCATTCGGAGCTGCATCGGAGCCTGGCAGTGCATGTCGGTCAACGTCGATGGCAAGACGGCCATGTGGCAAGTATAGGGAGACCGTCGCGCTCAGTCATCAAGTACTTATCAAATCTGCCGCGCATTACAGTTGTGTCACGCGGTTTCAGGCTTGAAATTTATTGATTGAGTTAAATCAAATTAAATACATCGTTTATTAGAAGCGACAACCAGTGCGACACTTTCCTCAGGTTTATAGGAGGCAATTTCGTCTCGCGGAAACGCGTTTAATGCGCGATAATTATTTTGCGCAATAAACACAAAGTATTTCACTTGGAGGAACCACACGCATGAAACGATTTTCGTTGCCGCGTTCGCTGGTTGCCCTCACCGCGTTATTCGTGCTGATCGCCGGCCAGGAAACATGGGCACTGGCAGGCGTCACCGGTAACTTAGGGGGCTCGATCAAGGACACGAGCGGCGCTCCGCTTGCGGGCGTGACGGTGCAGGCGGTCTCACCTTCGGAAACCCGAACCACGACGACGGACGCGGGAGGTCACTTCATTCTCCTCTCGCTCGCCCCAGACACCTATACGGTTAATCTCAGCAAAGACGGCTACCAAAGCATCTCGTACCCGGGCGTAGTCGTCTTCGCCGACCAAAGTCAGCAAGTCGCCTTTACCATCAGCAAGGCACTGCGAACGATCGCCCACGTGACTTCAAGCGCCGGCGCGGCCTTGGTGCGCTCGGGCGTCGGCAGCGATCTCTATAGCGTCAACGCTACCACGGCCGCGAAAGCGGCGGCGCTCGGCGGTGGCGGCAACCTCAACAACACCTACTCGGCGATGGCCTCGGTCCCCGGCGTGCAGACGTCAATGGGCGGCATGGGCTGGAATTTCAACGCCGCCTACGTTCGTGGCCAAAACTCGTATTACACGGGCTTCGAATACGACGGTATTCCGGTCAACCGGGCCTTCGACAACTACAACTCCTCGACCGAATCGAGCTTAGGCACGCAAGAGCTGCAAGTCTACACCGGCGGTGGTCCTGCCGGTGTGTCGACGGCAGGGACGGCGGGTTTCATCAATCAGGTCATCAAAACCGGAAGCTTCCCAGGCTACGCAACGGCGAATCTTGGGGTTGGAAGCCCGCAGTTCTACCACCAAGCTTCAGTCGAAGTCGGCGGCTCGACGCCCGACCGCAACTTCAGTTACTACGTCGGGTTGCTCGGTTACAATCAAGACTTTCGATTGATCGACAACTCCAACGGTGCCGGCTATGGTATTCCGGGCGGCATCTTTTCGGGCAATCCGATCGGAGCTTTCCTTGGTTATGGCTTCGGCAGCGACCAGGTCCTTGCCGTAGGCCCCACCTTACTCCCCGGCACCATCGGTACCGGCATGGGTGTCAAGCCGATGTGTTCGCTGGTCAGCCAAACCTGGCAAGCTCCACCGGCGCAGGGCTGCTGGCAGTACTACAGCGGTACCGCCGCCAGCCCATCGCAGATATCTGATCGCGAGAGCGTGATCAATCTGCATATGGGCATTCCCAAGCGCAACGGCTTGCGTGACGACGTGCAGTTACTCTGGAGCGCCTCGGCTCTCAACAACTACTTCTACAGCAGCCCGAACGACATGGGTCCGGGCAACGCGCAGTGGAACTACTCGCTCAACAACACGCTGTACAAGGCGCCGGCCTGCGGTCCCATGACGGTTGGACCTGGGCTTACGGTCAACGGCTGCAACAGTCAGGGCCAGATCGTTTCGTTGGAAGGCATTCCCCCCTCGATCCTTCCGCCGTGCAATCCGGCCACCGGTGGACCGGCCTGCGCGCAGACCTACACCAGCTATGCCGACGGCGTGGCCTACAACGTTCCCTTCGGCACGGCGATCGCCAAGAGCGCGTCGTCGATACGGGCCCCCGGCGTCTACATGGCTCCGGACACGCCGCCGCATGACTTCAACGGACCGCTTCCGTTGAACGACACGTCGCTTACCGTTAACCAGAACAACACCGGCGTCGCCAAGGTGCAGTACACCTACGCGCTAAGCCAGTCGGCCTATCTGCGCGCGTACGGCTACACCTTCTACTCCAACTGGTTACAGCAAGCGCCGATCTACGGTGGTACGGGTGAAGTGGCACCCTCGGCACTCACCGGGCAATATCAACTCATCACCCACACCGCGGGCGGCGCGTTGAGCTTCCAAGACCAGCTCAACGACCAGAACCTGATCAGCCTCGACGGCAACTACTCGACCGCCGGCGTCGACCGCTTCAATAACTCGAGTGCAATTGCCGGCGAGCAGACTTCACCGATC
>JBAVTZ010000027.1:0-9490 GCA_049696515.1 Candidatus Cybelea sp.
CGACTACGACGTGTCGCGCACCACGCTGCGCGCGCCGAGCGCGGGCACCGTGGTCGCCATCTTCGTGCAGCCCGGTGAAATGGTCGATCCATCCACGGCCGCCGTCGCGATCGCTTCCGATCGCCAAGGTTTAGCAACGCTCGATGTACCCGTCGCCGAGCTGCCGCGCATCACCCCGGGCGACATCGCGCATCTGCATTCGAGCGGCGCGCAATGGGAGGGCCGCGTTGACGGAATCGCTACCGCGGTCGATCCCGCGACCGGACTTGCGGTGCTCAGCGTTTCGGGCGTGCCGCAGAGTACGTCGGCGGGCACACCCGTTGATGCCACCGTTGTTGTTGGCCAAGCGCGTGGCTTGGTCGTCCCGCGTGATTCGGTCATCGAAGATCCGCAAACCGGCGCGAAGCTGGTTTTCGTCCAAGAGCGCGCTCCCGACGGCACGCTCCATTTCGCAGCAAGAAAGGTAACGGTCGACGCGCTAGATGCTCGGCTTGCGCGCGTTGCTTCGGGCGTGCGCGCCGGTGAGCGCGTCGCCGCCCAGGGCGCTATCGATCTGCTAGCCCAACCCGGCACCGGCGACTAAATGTTCCACTCCATGTCATCCTGAGCCCTTCGACTCCGCCTCGCTACGCTCGGCGTCGCTCAGGACAGGCTGCGTCGAAGGACGTATGCGGTACTACCGGCTGATTACCGCACCGATCGGCGCGCTGAGACCGGAAGCCGTTTTTGTGGGCGTTCCGCCGGCAGGGTATTTGAATCGATCGGCCGTGGATCCATTGGGATTGAAATCTCCGCCTACCAGGGCTTTGTTGAGAATGTAGAATTGGACGATGTCGTTCGCGCCGGTAAGTGGCGTCGTGTGCATCAGTTTTCCGGTCGACCCGCGAATTGCGAACCGGTAGGCGGCATTGGCACCGTTGGTCTGATCGCCGACGACGATATCCTTGCCAATCGCTTGGATGGCGCCGGGGCCACCGATCGGGTGGTCGAGCGTAATATTCTTGAACGTCTTGCGGTTAAACGAGGCGAACAAGAATGAGCTGCCGCTGTCGATGCCGTCCAGATAGAGGCGGCCCTTGCGATCGTACCCCAAGTAGTACACGACGGCGAAGTTCGGCGGCGTGTAGACGGTCGGCGCCCCGGACCCCTTCTTGAAGATGGAAACACTGCCCGGCGGGCCGTTGGTGCTGTAGAAATTTGAAACGGCGAGGTTCCCGCTCGTTGGATCGAAAGAACAGCCGACCGGATACTGATTCGGATCGCTTAAAGTCGCGATCGGCGTCGTGCCGCCGTGCGCGTACTCGATTAATTGCGAGGCTTGGGTGTTGGCAATCCAAACGTTGTTGGCTTTATCCACGCAATCGCCTTGCGGGTTCGTAAAGCCGGTGAGGGTGCCCACGATCTTGAGGTTTGGATACGAATAGACGACGACGGTGTTGGTGCCGGAATCGGTGACGTAGAGTAGGCTTTGGGTCTTCGCAGAGCGATCCATCCACGAGCGGCCACGATTAGAATGAACGACTACCGCGCTGCCGCTTCGCAGCGTGGTGGGAAGACCCATCCTCTGCGAGCCTGCATGAAAAGCTGCAGGATTTGTCTGAAATCCCGAAGCGGTAGGCGCCAGTTGCGAAACGCCGCCGTTGCAAGCGGCAAGGATTGCGGCCGCTGCCGATGCGCCGGCGGTATACTTGACCGATCTTAAAATATTCATCTTAAAAGGGTTACCTCGTTTTTGATTGTAAAATGAAAAACTTACGTTCTTCTTTAGTGGGCTAGGCTGACCGTCAGATCGCGACTCTCCAGCAATCGCAGCCAACAATTTATCGACGCTTCTTTTTAGTCGTGCTTCGGCAGAGCTCAGCACGACTTACTCGCGTGTCCTTCGACTCCGCGCCTGCGGCGCTCCGCTCAGGATGACAAAATCCGCGCCTGCGGCGCTCCGCTCAGGATGACAAAAGCGATCGTTAATCGCGCGTCCACCAGGTACTGCCCGGGTAGTAGATGCCGGCGCCTTCGCCCCAAATGACGTGGTCGACTCCTTGCGAGTCAACTGCGAGCCCGAGATAATCGCCGAACGGAAACTCGTAGCCCCTTCTTCCTTTGTATGACTCGCCTGCACCACGATCGGAGAGCCGGGTCGGCTTGCTCCAGGTAACGCCGGCATCGGTCGTTCTTGCGAACCAGGTGTTCCACGCGTACGGCCCGTTGCGATTGTCTTGCCAAACGAGTCGGAAATCGCCAGCGGCGGGTCCGGCCGCAATGGCGGGGCTCGTGCTGTTGCCTTGCCCGTTGATGGTGGAAGGGGTGCTCCAATGCAGGCCGTCGGGCGAGCGGCTTGCATAGAGCGCGTTGGGGCCTTGTTTTGTCGCGTTCTTCGCGAAAACAAAGACGAACGCGCCCGTCCTGTCGACCGCGACGGCATCCTGCCCAGTAAAGAAGTCGGGATAGCAATGGTGGCCGTTGCACGGCGCGCCCTCGCGCGTGAACGCGAAAGGAATTGTCCGCCAGGTCGCGCCGCGGTCGGCGGAGGTGAGAAGCTCGATGTGCCCGTCTCGAGTTTGGTCACGGCCTGTCTCGCCGTCAACCGCGAACCAAATGGAACCGTCGGGCGCTGCCGTTCCGCTGTACGAGTAATACCAGCGATGCTCGGTCGTCGCTCTAACCGGCTCTTGCCACGTCCTGCCGCCGTCGTGTGACGACGCAACGTAGACTGCGTAGTCCGAGCTGAATGCCACGTAGACATCCTTCCCCGACGCCACAAGCGTCGGCTTATCGCTATAGCGCAGCGGCACATCTAATCGGATGTCGCTGGTCCACCTCCGGCCGTGATCGCTGGATCGTGTGAAGACGACGCCGGGTCTAAATCCATCCAGGCAGACCGCATAGACGATTCCCGTCTGAGTAACGGCGATCTGCGGGTCAAACTGCCACGGCACCCGCGTGCCGCGTTCGCAGATGTGCCGGGCTGCGCTCCAGGTGCGCCCGCTGTCGGAGGAAGCTCGGAAGAGCAGATAGTTCGGCCGCTGATCCGTCGTGATCTGGTAGACCCAACTCGAGCTCGGGTCGGCCGCAACGAATGGTTCCCAACGGTAGTCGAAACGGTCGCCCCAGCGATGCTCGCTCTCGAAGTGCCGGCGCGTAAAAACTTCCTGAAGAACGCCGCCCGCGGGTGGGGGCGCATACGCGTCTTTAGCGACGATGCACGAAGAAAGGGCGAGGCTTACCAAAAATGCCGGCAGCAGGTTCTTCATCGCATGGCTCTCCCGTCTCGGCGAGGGTTAGTCGCCCTTATTTCTTGACGAGCGGTGTGACTGCGATGCCCACCGGATTGGGATTGCCGGAGATCGTTGAGAATGGCGACGACTGGCCTTTCTTGTAGCCGACGACGTTCAAGAATTGGTTCGTTTGGAAGAACACTCCACGCGCCGTAACGGCATTGAGCGTCGGGCCGCTCGCTTCGATCCCATTTGTAATGATCAAAAACGGGCTCGTCGCACCGTACTTGTAGACATTCACCCTTTGGCTCGAGAAGCTCGAAACGTAGATCACATCCTTCGGACCGAAGGAAATGCCGATTGGTCCGTTGAGGCCGGTCAGACCGGAATTTATCGGCGACGACGTTCCGGCGGGAATCTCAAAGACCTCACTGGTCGTGTCGCAGGCAACCCAAATGTTGTCCTTGCCGTCCACACCGACGCCAACCGGTTGACCCAGATTGGTGAAATTCATCGTCTCAAACGGCGTCGTCGCGCCCGGTCTATAGCCGACGACCGTATCGTTGTTCAAGTTGCTGGCAAAGACGTCGCCGTGTGAGTCTACCGCTACACCGTACGGCCCATCTAGTCCGCTGTCGATCGTCAGGCTTGGTGAAGTTTTGCCGTGCGGGTAGACGGTAAGCGTGTTGTTGTCTTGATTCACGACGTACAACGTGCCGTGCTTATCTACGGCCACGCCGATCGGCCTGTCGATGCCGTCGGTGATCGACCCTTGCGGTGATGGATTGGCCGTTTTGGGATTGTAGAGCAGGATCTCGTCATTCTCGACGTCGGCAAGGAACAACGTCTCGGCGCCTCGGCTGCGTCGATCCGGCCACACGTGCGGGAGGTGGCTTCGATGCGGCGATAGCGAGACGACGATTGGCCCGGAAACCGCTGGCCCGGCCAGCACGCGCATGCCGCGTGCAGATTCCTGATTGGAAGGTGTTAGTGATGATTGCACCGGGGCAACCGAGGATGGTGTACTAGAGCATCCGGCGGCGAATACGAGGGTTGAAACTGCGGCGAAAGCGCAGCGAAAAAGTTGTTTGTTCATGTCAATTTCCTCCGAAGCGGGCCAAGGCATCGGCTTTTCGCGTTACATCGGTTACACCCTTGGCAGCTGGCCTGCGAAACGCTGGAACGCTCGTGAAGAAAATTGAGTAATCGGCTATATACGTCGCAAGCAATTGGTCGGGAGCGATTAAAGGGAGAGCTTGAATACGGTCCCGACACCGGCGCCAGGCCGACCGCCGAACAGCGTCGTGCCATAGAGTGCCCCGCCCATAGCGGTAAGGTTTGCATAGGGAACTCGGCCGCCGGGCCCACCGGTGAAATCATGCAGCACCTGCTCTGATCCCGTCGGGGTTATCGCGTAAATCGTGCCTTTGTTTTTTGAGCCGCCGTCAGCGGTTGTGCCATAGAATTGGCCGTTCAATGCCGTTACGCCCGCAAAGGGTTTCGTGCCGTCCGTTCCTGCACCGAAGCTGTGAAGCACTTTCTCCGAGCCGGCTGTCGTGATGGCGAAAACCGTTCCCTTGTTGTGTTCGCCGCCTTGCTGCGTGGTTCCGTAGAGCATACCGTTCAACTCGGTGAGTCCCGCGAAGGGGAAAGCGCCATCGGTCCCGCCTTGGAAGTTATAGAGAACGCTGTAGTTCGCACCGGTTGGACTGATCTCGAAAACGGTTCCGTCATCGCTCGTTCCGCCCAACGAGGTGGTGCCGTAGAGCATATTGTTCACCTCGATCAGAGCGCCGAGCGGCAGCGCGCCGTCCGCCCCGCCTTTAAAACTGTGGAGCACTTTTTCGGTGCCGGAAGCGCTGACGGTGAAGACTGTCCCGGTCGCGGCCGAACCGCCGTGGTAGGTGGTGCCGTAGAGCGCACCATTAACGCTCGTCAAACTCGCCCGGGGGTCGTCCCCGTCTTTTCCGTTGAACGAGCAGATCACACTCTCCGAGCCAGCCGTCGTGATGGCGAAAACCGTTCCTACGTTCTTTTTGCCGCCGGTCTGTGTGGTTCCATAAAGCGTGCCATTGAGGTCGATCAGCCCTGCATACGGCCGCGTACCGCTCGAGTCGCCCGGGAAGCGGTAAAAAACCGTCTGCTTACCGGACTTGTTGATTACGTAAATGGTTCCGCATCCAGGCCCCGGGGTGCAATCTTTGCTGGGATCACCACCGAAGTTCGTCGTGCCGTAGAGACTGCCGCTTAGAGCGAGGAAAGCACCAACTGGGACGATTCCATCCCGAGTCTCTTTGAAAATATGGAGAGTCTGGAAATTCGAGCTGCTCAGCTTCGACTGACTCGTCACGGGAAGTGACGAAACAGCCGGCACCTGCGAGCACCCAATTAGGCCGATTAGAACGATGATACTCAACGACGGACCAACTCTCCGCATGACCGTCACCTCCTATTCGCCCTGACAAGCAGTTTGGTTCTCCGATAAAGAACTGCGTCCTTGCCGCGAGGCATTCGGTCCGCATGGTAGAGCGCCGCCCCTTGACCTAACGTCGCAATCTGTGCCGCATGCGCGCGTCGGAAAGCACAACAGACGGAGCCGTTTGGACGGCAGGTGCCCGATACCCGATCGGCCAAGTCGAAATCCTCGTAGCTAACGGAGGACGTAGCATGGCGCTTCGCTCTCGTGGATTAATCGTGCCGACGGTAGTGATACTCTTAGTAACGCCGGCCTGTGCAGCACACGCAGTCCCTTCAAGCGATGGGGCTAATTCGGCTTTGCAACTCCCAAGCGTGCCCGCAAGCGACAGCCGGCCGGCCGACACTACGTCGATTCTGAAGAAACTCACGAAAGACGTCGTCATCGGATCGACCGTTGACGCCAAGAGCGGTGACAAGGGACCGCGCGCGCTCTCAATCGTTGTTAAAACTAAGGGCGCGCTGACCGTGGGCCAACTCCTCGTTTGTAACTTTGAAAATTCGGCCGGCGTGGCCGGCAACGGAACGACCATGGAACTCCTCAATCCGAAGCCAGGGTCGCAGCCGATTCGCTTTATCCAAAGCGGTTCGATTAAGGGCTGCGACGGAGACGCGATTTCTCGTTCTCATACCGTGTATGGCGCAGGACTTACCAGCGGCGACATCGCTGAGATCTCGGACAAAGGAGCCCTGGTACGAACCTACAGCGGTAACACGATCGGCGCGCCGTTCGCGGACAGCGACGCCCTTCCAGAGCAGAGCTTCTCTCCGGAATACATCTACGCCGGTACTACGGCGTCAGGAGGGATTACCAGCATAAGCATCGGCTTTTACGGTAACGGGTTGGCGTTGCAAGTGGCCAAGGGTTTCGGGGTCACTAAACCCTCAGCGCAAGGTGAGCTGGGACCGTCGGGATTGCAGTACAATAAGGGTATCGATACCCTCTATATCGTTGACGGCGTAACCAACACACTCGTGGCCTTTTCCAGCGCAAGCAAGCTTTTGGACAAGGACGAGATCATCGTCAAACCCGGCGGAAAGAACTTCACGTGCAAGCATCCCTCGACCACGTGCGCAAGCCTAGTATACAGCGGGTCGCCGCTGGACGCGCCCATGGCGTCCACCTTGCTTCCCAATGGCAATCTCATTGTCGCCAACACAAAAGGGACCGCTAATACCTTGGTCGAGCTGACGCCACAGGGTCAGGTACTCGATACGAAGGTAGTCGATACGAACTCGACGCAAGGCGTCTTCGGCCTCGCTGCACATGGGAAGAACGATTCGGACACCGTTCTCTTTTTCACCGATACGAATTCGAACACCGTTCAAGAGCTCGAGCGGTGAGACGGCTGAGCGATGTTACGGCGAGGGTGCAACCAGCGGAACTGTTCCGCTGCAAAGAACGGCGCTCGACATGACGGCCTTGGCGGCGTCGTTCTCGCGAGTTTCCGTTTCGTCGATCGTCCAGTGAAGCGCGTCAATCAGGCGCGTTACCGGATTGTAGCCTAGCGTAAGGCCGGGGACGTTCGCCAGATCGATCGTGTAAGGGTTGGGCGGAAGCCCGGCCGAATTTGGGTTGTAGGCGAGCGGATTCAGCGGGCCGGGCGTGGCCGAACTGGCTTCGTTCGTATCGGGCTTGCCGATCGAGCTGATATACTCCTGACCCTCGTGCTGGAGATCGGCCATCTGTTGCGTGTCTACGAAGCCGCTGATGATGTCGAGCGACGCGTTCTGCGCGGCCAATGCCTTGAGCAGCTTCGCGCGGATCTCTTTTAAGTGCTTGTCGTCCTCTTCGCGGCCGGTTCCGGTCGTCAGCTGCGGGCTGTCGAGCGCGGTCTGAATCGCGATGATGTTATTGGCGATCGGACGGATGAGGTTCTCCATTCCTTGCAGCGCCATGCTTTGCGCCATGTTCGACGTACCCGGGTCGGCAGCCACCGGGCTGTTTTGGGATGAGTTGCCCGAGGCGGCTCCGGCATCCGGCCCGTAGAGCGCGGCGGTGTTGTACTGCTTGAAGAGTCCGGGGCTCTTTTTGATCGTCGAGTCGTTCTGCAACATCATGCCGATCGCCGGCGCGATGTGTTGATGCAGTTCGCTGCAGAGTGGGCGCGTGATGATATGGTAGATTTGCGGCGGCGGGGTTGCGCCGGTTGGAGGGGGCGTTGGCGATACATCGGCCGCGCCACAAGCAAGCGCGGGCACCAAGGCGAAGATGGCCACCGCTACCGTAAAGCAAGCACGCAAGATCGACATCTTTCTCTTACTTCTACAGCGACGGCCGGGACCTGCTTGTGACGGTCAGACGTACCTTTTCAGCCAGTCGAGAATAAGGCGCAGGCGCTCGACCCGATGAATCGGCGAGCCGGTACGCGAGAGGTCGTGGTTTTCGTTCGGAACCGCCACGTATTCGACCGTTCGCCCCAATACTTTGAGCGCGGTGAACTCTTGCAGTGATTGGTCGATCGGAGCTCGCGTGTCGTCCTCGGAGTGGAGAATCATCACCGGGGTGTGTACGTTCGCGACGTAGGTGAGCGGTGAAAACTTGGCATAGTCGCTGCTGGCCGGATCCCACGGTGGGCCCCAGGTGTAGTAGCCGCCGCCCAGGCCGCCCTTGCCCGCGAAATCGGCCGCAAGATTCTCACTTTGCATGTTGCTCACGGCCCGCTCCGCCACCGCAGTCTTGTAACGGTCGGTGTGCGAAATAACCCAGAGCGTTGCATAGCCACCGTAAGATCCACCGAGAACGGCTAAACGCGTCGCGTCGACGTCCGGCCGGCGCACGGCCGCATCCATCACGGCCTGCACGTCCTGGAACATCGCATCGCCATAGTTGCTTTCGAGCGCTTCTTCGAAAGCGTAGCCGTGACCAGTACTGCCGGCCGGATCGGAAAAGACGACGTTATAACCCATTGAGGTGTAGAGCTGAAACTCTTGAAAGAACGTATCCCCGAACTGCGTCTCCGGGCCGCCGTGAATGTTCAGCAGCGTCGGATGCTTCGCTCCCGGCGTTCCGCCGGTGGCGGGCATGAACCAGGCCTGCACGGCGTAGCCGGCCGGATCCTTGACCGTAAACTCCTGCGGCTGCGAGAGCGTGACCGACGCGAGATAGGCAGCGTTGACGTTGGTAAGCTGCCGCGGCGCGCCGCCATGGAGGTCCACCACGTAGACGTCGGCCGGATGTGTGAAATCGCTGTAGAGATAGGCCGCGCGGCTTCCGTCGCGCGTAACCGAACACGACCAGGCCTCTCCTTTGGCCGGCGTGACGTCGGTAAGCGTGCCGTCCGTCAGATTCACCGTTCGTAAGTTGGAATAGCCCGGCCCGTCCATGTTGAGCAAGGCTTGCTTCGCTTGGGGCAGCGGCGACCCGCATAAACCGCCGCCTTCTTTCATGTCCGCCAAGAGCGAATCGCCCCACGAAACCGTGTCGCCTGCCACTACGATCTTGCGATCCGAGCCGTCGAGATTAGCCGATACCAGCGCCGGTTGCGCGGCAGCATCGCGCACGTCTCCGCTAAGGAAAACAACACCGCTGCCGTCGCCATTGAACGCAAACCCTCCGTTCGAGGGTAGCGGCGACGCGACTTTCTGCATCGTCCCGCCCGTCGAAGAAATCGTGTAGACGTCGCTGTCACCACCGTCCACCGCATCGTAGCGCAACGAATCGAAGAGAATCATCTTATCGTCGGGCGACCAGGCATCGAAGCCCTCGGAGTACTGACCCGACGTCAGCTGTACGGGATGCGAGCCGTCGGCGTTGATCGTCCAGATGTGTTGATGGTCCTGGTAGGTGTAACCTTGAC
>JBAVTZ010000028.1:0-10459 GCA_049696515.1 Candidatus Cybelea sp.
CCGTTGTTGGCGCCGCCCGCACCGCCGGTTCCACCGTAACACCAGTAAAAGCTGCTGCTACTGCCGGCCCACTCGTAGCTCGCGCCTGCGCCACCTCCTCCACCGGCAACGATGATGCGGTCGCCCAATCGACCTTTTCCGGTGCGCACGTCGGAGGCGCCCCCGCCGCCATACGATCCAGTTGCGCCGCCGTTGAAGCCGCCATGGCCGCCCTTCGCTTTACCGCCCACGACTATCGTCAGCACCTGCCCCGGTTTGACGTGAATCGTTGCCTCGACCACCGCCCCCAAGCCGCCGGGACGTCCACTACCTCGTTGCGCCACGCCGGCACCGGATGCGCCAGTCGCGGCGATCGTCAGGTTCGTGACGCCGGCCGGCACCGTGAAGGTTTGCGTGGCGCCCGCGTATTTGAAGGTTTGCGACTGTTGCGAGCTTCCGGTAGGCGCAATCACCGGCGAACCGATGCTCCCGCTGCAGGCTGAAAGCAGCGCGAACGCTCCGCATGCACTAAGCGCGTCGCGGCGAAAATCAGAGCTGTTCATGGTCCGTGCTCCTGTTACCGAGCAAAGCCGGTATCTTAAGGTTCGAAGCGCCGCTTCTTCGGCCCCGCCGTGCAATAGCCGTAACGTCGCTATCATCGCGAGTTTCAGTTTTCCAATGGTTCCGTGCGCCATACCGCGCCTCCGCGGTGGACGTAATTATAACGAAGAATAGCTGGAGGACCGCGGCCCCGCATCGCATCGATGGGGGTAGCGAGGCCTATGGGACCTAGGACTCAATTTTCGGCTGCGAGCAGGAAGCTGGCGGGAAGTGTACTACGCCGAGCCAACTTTATCTACATGATCAAGCCGCGCTACATCGTAGGGCCGTGCCTTGCTGTCCTCCTTAGCTCTTGCCACGGGAGCTTTGGATCCGCACCTGGCGCTTCGGTCTTACCCCAAACCGCGTCGTCGCGACACAGCGGCACGCTTGGGAACTTCCAGCACGTGGTAATTATGGTTCAAGAGAATCATAGTTTCGATAACCTCTTCGCAAAATTCCCCGGGGCTGACGGAGCGACCCACGGCAAACTTTATGGCGGCCAATCCATAAAGTTAATTGAGTCGCACCTGTTTAGCTCCAAGAATCTCGACAATAGCCATCAAGCCTTCGTAGTGGACTACGACAGCGGTAAAATGGATGGTTTCAGCCAGGTCTTTGTGAATTCCGTCCGCTGCTCGAAGTGCGCGTACGAGTACGTAAACCCCAACCAAATCCAGCCATATTGGACCATGGCGAAGCAGTATGCTTTAGCCGACCATATGTTCCCGTCAGAAACCAGCGGCAGTTTTTCCGCGCATCAGGATCTCATCCGCGGGGACAGCCAACTCAATAGCACGGAAAGCATGATTGACTTTCCAACCCATGGACCGTGGGGATGCGACGCCGCTCCGGGCACGACCGTTCCCGTGATCAATTCCATGAATCAATATATACAGTATGGCCCCTTCCCCTGCACCAACCAGTTCCCGCCTTCGGATACCTACGAGACCCTGCGTGATTTGTTGGACGCCAAAAGCGTCTCATGGAAATACTACACGCCCCAGCTCCTCACCGGCGGCCTCGCGGGCGCATATTGGGATGCCTTTGACGTGATCTCCGCTGTGCGCAATGGCCCCGAATGGAAGACGAACATTTCGTCACCGGAGAAGAACATCTTCAAAGACATTAAGAAGGGAAAACTCGCCGCCGTCTCCTGGGTCATTCCGGATGGCAACAACTCCGATCACTCCGGAATAGCAAACAGCGACACGGGTCCATCCTGGGTGGCGAGCGTCGTCAATGCAATCGGCGAGAGCAAGTATTGGAACACAACCGCAATCATCATTGTCTGGGATGACTGGGGCGGGTGGTACGATCACGTCGCACCGCCGCAACTCAACTACGCGGGTCTCGGATTCCGCGTTCCGGCGATCATCGTCTCGCCCTACACCAAACCAGGCTACGTCTCGCACACGCAATACCAGTTCGGCAGCATCGTGAAATTCGTCGAGGACAACTGGGATCTGGGGCGCCTTGGCACCACCGACGGAAGCTCCAACAGTATCGACGACGTCTTCGATTTCAACCAATCGCCGCGTGCTTTTGTAAAGATCCAGAGCAAATACTCGCAGACGTTCTTCGAGCATCAGCCCTCCTCGAATATCCCCCCCGATACCAACTAAGCCGGCGCCTTGCCGTTTTCGATCGGCTTGGCGTTTGCCCGCTAACGGAGTAAAGCCCGCGCTATGGGTAGAAAGTACCATAGCGCGGGCCTTTTGATGCATGAGTCGCCCTCCAAGGTCGAGAAGGGCTTCCTCGCTGCACGCATTTCGTGTGCGAACTCACCACAAATGGGGGACTCATGTTTGGACGAGCTCAGACCTCGCGCTTGGTTGCCTGCGCCGCTCCGATCCTCCTCGCCGCTTGCTCGGCTGCCGCAATTGCTCCCGGCAGCATTCCGTCGGGCGGTTCCTCTGGGGGGGGCCTGCCGCTCAGAGCAGCGTCGGGAACGAAGTATTACGGTTGCCCCAACTTTAGGGGCGGACACTACTACGTCAATAACATAACTAGCGCTTCAATCGATCCGCATAGTGCCAACTACGTCAATTCGGTCATTCAAGCCGGTGACACCTATGGTTTCTATGCATCCACCGGGTACGAGATGGTAAATCTCGCGAACAACAACACGCCGCTGCTGGTCGTACATCCCCAAGTTAAGTACCATCAGTTTCCGGTGCCCTATCCCTGGGCCTCGAGCTTCTTTATCGAGCCGCTTAGCGATCACCACGCGATGGTCGTGCAAACCCAAACCTGCCATCTCTACGAATCGTACGATACGACCTATGTGTCCGGCGCTCTGGGCGCCTACAGTGGGGCGAACTGGAACCTGAAACAACCATTCCAGCCGCTGTCGCCAGGCAGTCCCTCTGCGATGGCCTCGGGCCTTTCGCTTTTCGGTGGACTGGTTCGATGGGAGGACTACCAGTCAGGTACGATCGGCCACGCTCTGGATTGGGCCGGAGTTGCCCACACGGTCGCGGAATCCGAATTCGTTGCGCCTGCGAGCGATACCGACCATCTCCCGTTTTACGGAACCAGCTCGTACCAACTACCCTACGGAGCCCGACTGCGGCTGCACGCCTCCTTCAGCACGAGCGGCTGGGGCCCCGAGGCGACGATGGTGGCGACGGCAATGAAGACCTACGGGATCTATCTCGCCGACACGGGCAGCAGCGGGAACGGCCTATATTTCTCGAACGCCGCCAACGGAAGTAACCCTTGGAACTACAGCGACCTGGAGAGCCTCGGGAAAATTAGCATTAGCGACTTCGATGTAATCCAACTTCCGCAAGTTCAAACCGTACACTGAACAAGCCGAGGGCGCCGCTTGGCCTTCCCCGGCGGCGTCCTCTTCCCGATCGTTAGTGTCCGCTGATGAGCGTGGCCCCGATTTCGATCAATCTGGCCGCTGGAATGAGCAGCAGTTGCGAGAGGAAGAGACCGAGAACGGCCGTCAGCGAGAGCCCGATCACCAGCGCTTTCACGTCGTCCACCGAGCGGTCGCCGCGCACCGCGCGATCGGTCAGTAGGGCCGACGCCGGATCGACGATGACGTTATATGCGATCGTCGCGAAACCATTGACAAGGCCGCTCGAGAGTAGCGCGGTCCGGGCCGCTTGCGGCTGCAGCACGCTGGCATAGGCGGCCGCGACGATGCCGGCGCCATAGACTGCCGTAACCACAACGTTGAGAATGAGCACGTCCTTTGGAACGTAGCGGAATGAGAGATCTCGCAGCCGCGTCGCGACCCCAAACTTCACTTCCCCGAAAACGGCGGCCACGGTCGCCGGGCGAAACATTGCAAGGGCGGCCTTCGGCACGCTCCCATTACGCTCGAGCGATCGGATCGCGCGCAGATAAAACATGACGAACGTCGGGATTGCCAGCGTCCCCACAATGGCACCAATCGAGCCGGCAAAAACGATCCCACGCAGCTGCCATTGGTAGACGTTCAGCGAGCCGGCCACCGCGCGATCGGAGAGTGCGCCCAGCATCGGCGTGTAGAAGATTTGTGCGAACCGGCTGCTGGTGGCGAAAATGTTGAAGAGCGAGATCGCGGTCGCGACCCGGCCCGAGCGCGCGCCGGCCAGCCGCGCAGCATAAGCTGCGATAGCGAGCGCTTGGACGACACAGTTGAGCACCATGGCAAGTATGAGTTGCCACGGCCAATGCCCCGGGTGCATTGTGCTAGTCTAAACGCCCCAGCCGGCCGGGGCATCAACCCTTGGTCCCTAAACTTGGGACCTTTGCTTCTGGACCTCGTCCGGCCCCGGCCATATAGTCGAAGCATCGCATGACGACCATAACCCCGTCCCAGTTCGGGCCTCGAGCCGCGCTCGTGGCCCTAGTGCCATTAGCGCTCGCGACGACGGTGCTGCTCGTCAAGGGCAGCAATCTCGTCGCCGTCGGAACGCTGGCCTTGCTGATTGCGCCACTGGCGCTTTATGTAGCGCTCAGGTGGCCGCTCGACGCGATTTTCGGCTTATACGTGGTGCTGGTTCCGTTCGATAACCTGCTTAGCACCGGCTCCTTTGGAACGCTTACGAAAATCCTGGGGATGGCCGGCGGGGCCTTCTTGCTGTTGTGGCTTTCGCGCCGGGGACTGATCACGTTCTCGAGCAAGCCGGTGCGGGTTTTGTGGCTCCTGGCGCTTTGGATGTTAGCGAGCACGCTGTGGGCGCTGGATCAAAAGCCCGCATTTCAACTCATGACGACCTTCGCGGGCCTCATGCTGCTCTACGCGGTGCTGACGATGGTTCCGCTCTCCCCGCGACAGTTCCGGTCGCTGCTCTTTCTTGTCGTGCTAGGCGGGCTTTGCGCAGCCGCCTATGGTGCCCGGGCCTTCTACCACGATCCCTCGCTTTCGAAAAACATTGACGAGCGTCTGGTCGTCCACGTCGGCCAATACAACATCGATCCCAACCATTTTGCGGATGCCCTGCTCTTCCCGACGGCCATCGTCATGATGTGGTTCTTGCGGACTCGCCGGCTTCTCGCACAGATCGCCTGCGTCGGCGGCCTTGCTCTACTGATAACGGCAATCGTGTTAAGCGGCTCGCGCGAAGCGCTCACGGCGCTGGGTTTGATGGCCGTCTATTACTTGTGGCGTTCGCGCTATCGCCTCAAACTCGGGGTTGCGATGGCCGGCGTCGTGGCGCTGGTTGCCGCCGTACAGACTTCGATCTTTGCGCGCTTTGCGACCGCTCTCCAGACCGGGGGCTCCGGACGCACCTCCGTATGGGCGGTCGCGTTGGAAGCCGCTAAACATCGCCCTCTGCAAGGCTATGGAATCGGAAACTTTCCCGAGGCATTCAACCTGTTCTATCTCCAGGTCCATCAGCCGTATCCATTCGGGTTTGACGGGCCCGCGCACAATCTCGTGCTGCATTACCTCGTTGAGATCGGGATAGTCGGATTGTTTTTGATCGGGTGGTTCATCTGGTCGCAGTTCCGGTCGCTTAGTAAGATCGATCCCGCCAGCGAATGGTACGATTACCGCCTCATGATGGAGGCTTCGCTATTAGCGCTCATCGGCGTGTCGATGGCCATCGACCTCTTTCAGTACAAGTACGCGTGGCTGGTCTTCTCGATGGTGGCGCTGTTGCGCACCGTTGCGCTAGGGCCGTGTCAAAGCCCGGCAATGCGGTCGGCAAGCCCCGCCATAATCCCCTCGCGATCGGCCCGCCCTTGGACCCGAGCCTTGCCTTTGTCGCCGAGCTCGCGCAGCGCGTTCTTGTCGAGAAGCGAGACCTGACGCAAGACCCCCGCGAGCGCACCGGCATCGCCGGCCGGCGTGCAGAAAGCGCCGAGTGAGGAACCTTCCTCGATAGCCTCGCCTTCGGCAGCGACCACAACCGGGCACCCCACCGATAATGAATCGTAGAGTTTCGTCGGCACGCTTTCCGTGAGCCCCTTGCGTAACGGGATGATGGAGATGTCGGCGCTTGCAACCATCGCAAGCGCTTCGGGGCGGGAAAAGCTGCCCTTGAGACGCAGATTGTCGATGCCTTCGCGCTGCACCCGCTCGCCGAGTCGTCCTCGCTGCGCTCCGTCGCCGATGATCTCAATGGTTATGCCGTCGCGCGCTACCAAGGCAGCGGTATCGGCGAGCACGTCCACGTCGGTGCTGAGGCCGAGGTCGCCGGCGTAAATCGCGGTAAAACCATTGCCGCGCCGCGGCACCTCCTGCAGCTTGGGCGCTCGCTCGGAGGCGTTGCGGGCGAGAACGATACGGGAGGCGTCCACGCCGTGTCGCGCGATCTGTTTAACGCCGGTGGGCGTAACCGCGACGATCAGGTTGGCTCGCCGATAAAGGCGACGAACCACAAAGTCGAGCACGCGGACGATGAAGCTATTTGGTTTCCAAACGCCCATCGCGATCCCAATGTCGGGATAGACGTCACGTACGTCCACTACCAGGCGCGCGCGGTGACGGGCAGCCGCAACTAGCCCCGGCAGTGCCAGCGTGATCGGCGGAGAGCTAATCACGATCACGTCGTAGTGCTCCCGCGTCGCCGTCAAGTAAAGCGACGCCGAGAGCGCCGCGGATACCCAATGCACTAAACGCGCACCAGGCATCCCGTGCGCCAGTAATGAGAAAAGCCTGACGATCTTGATTCGTCCGTTGCGTTCGACACGAATCGCTGGGCGACGAGGTTCTAAAAACACGCCTTTGGGAAAGGACGGATAACTCGTGACGACCGTAACCTCGTTTCCGGCAGCGGCCAGCGCGTCAACGAGCGATCGCACCCGCAGCGCGCCCGCGCCCGGCTCGGGCAGATAGAAGTGCGCGACGACCGCGACCTTCACGTGCGCGCCCCTCCGGCAACGGTATCTTTTCCGGAAAGGCGTTCCGGCAAGCTGCGCAGGGTCGTTCCGATAAGCCGGGTTCTGGAGTCGGGCTTATGCACGTAGGAAGCCCAGCGTGCCGCGGTTTGGTCGAAGATCGGCTCGGAGAACATCGGCGCGAGCACCCGCATCTGCGCGATGTGGAACTGGTGGTACTTTAAGGTCGCGAGGTGAGGCCGTTGGGCCGCGCTGAGCAACAGGCTATAGAGCGTCCACCAGCCGGTATCGAAACGGGGCAGCCATCGCCGAATCGTTTGGGCGCAACGCTCCGAGAGTTCGCCCAGCCAGGGCTCGCCGCTGCGCTTCCAAAGCTCCCACGTTCCCCAGAGCGCGTAAATGCATCCGTTGAGCACGTGCGGTGCCGACGCATTGGCGATCTCCTCGAAAAACACGTCCTCTGCGCCCCGCCACACAACGCCCCCGGCGGCGATCTCTTTGCGAAACGGCTGCGCCGCGCGAATCGCGGCGTCGGCATAGCCTGCCTTTGGTTCCAGGCAATCGGCACGCAAGAGCACGGAGATCGCCTCGCCTTGCGCCATTGCCGATGACCAGCCGGCGGCCGCGCCATATTTGTTCCAAGGAAAATCGAAACGATACAAGCCCGGGACGCCGTCGGCTTGCTGGTGATCGCGAAGCCATGCCGCTTGCGCTAGAAAATCCGCCCGAGCCGCGGAGCTCTCCGTCGCGCGCCAGACGCCGAACCGGTGCAGGGCAAACTGTGCGATCCGAATCGGATGATAGTGTCGTTGCGGACCGCTGAGTAACACGTCTTGCGCGTCGCGCGGCGCGTTGCTCCAATCTTCTCCGTAGACGCCCGTGCCGGGATCCCACTCGATGAAATAGACTCCGGCACCGGGATTAGCGATCGAGTCCAGTGACCACGCCCGGCTATGCGACCAGCTTACCGGAAAGCCTAAAGCCAATTGGCGCAGGACGCTCACGCAACCGCCGCCGGCTCGACAATCGCCTCGAAGGGGCGCCCCAGCAGATAACAAGCAAAGCCGCACTGCTGCCACTCCCTCGTCTCGAAGAAGTTGCGCGTATCCACCAATCGCGGCGTCCGCATGAGCGACGCCATCTCAGAGGGTCGAATATCTCGAAAGCGCGTGTGCGGCGTCAGCAAGACCAGCGCATCGGCCCCACTCACGGCCTCCTGGAGCGAACGGCTAAGCGGCCGATGAAACTTGGTCACGAGCGGGTCGTAGATGGCCGTGTTGTAACCGCGTTCGCGCAGCAAGGCGTCAATGTGAACCGTCGGGCTCTCGCGGGCGTCGTCCACGTCTGCTTTGTAGGCCGCGCCCAGCAGGGCGATTTTGCGACCGTCGGATGGCCCTACCAGTTCGCAGATCCGGCGTACGATTCGATTCGGCATGCGGTCGTTCACCCGGCGCGCCGCTTGGATGAGCTCCGTTGCGAACGGATCGGCGTCGGAGAGAAATCGCGGATCTACGGGTATGCAGTGGCCGCCGACTCCAGGCCCAGGCTGCAGGATGTTGACGCGCGGATGTTTGTTGGCCAGCTCGATCGTCTCCCAAACGTCGATCCCTAGCTCTTCTCCGATGATCGCCAGCTCGTTGGCAAACGCGATGTTGACGTCGCGAAACGTGTTCTCGACGATCTTCACGAATTCGGCGACCCGCGTCGAGGTGACCGCAATCGGACCCTCGCAAAACGAGGCATACAAATCCCGTACGATCTCCGCGTCCTTGAGCGTACGGCCGCCGACGACCCGGGCGTTCGTACGCAGTTCGTGCATGATCGCGCCCGGAATCACGCGCTCCGGACAGTGGGCAATATGGAAATCGTCGATTCTTTTTCCGGCGTCGCGTAACGCTCGCTCGAAGACGCGTTCGGTCGCAGCCGGTGGAACGGTCGACTCTAGCACCAGAATCGCCCCGGGTTCGGCGACCGCCGCCACCGCGGCCGCGGCCGCTTGAACGAAGCGAAGATCCGGCTTGCCCTCTTGCGACGGCGTTGGAAGACAGAGAATATAGGCCTGAGCGTTCGGAATACGTTCCACAATGTGGAGGCGACCGTCGCGAAGCGCCTCGCTTACCGCTTCGTGCACCGGGGCCTCGGTGGCCGGCACTTCTCCTCGCTGCAGGTTGTGGCGCAACTGCGCGTCTACGTCATAGCCGTAGACGCGGTGGCCGCATCGCGCGAAGAGCGCAGCGGTGGGCAACCCGATGTATCCGAGCCCAATAACGACGATGTTCATAGCTACTCCTTTCGGTTTAGCGCGACGGCGAGCTCGCGCATTTGCGTGCCGACGTCGTGCTCGGAAGCGACGACTTCGTACGCGCGCTGCGCGCGTACGTGGGCCGCGTCCGGATCGAGATAAACGTTAAAAAGGGCGGCGGCCAGCCGATTGGGATCGTCCGCGGGAGCTAAGAGCCCACTGCGGTCGTCGAGCACTTCGCGGATGCTGCCCGAGTCGGTTGCAACCACCGGTACGCCGAACGCCATCGCCTCGAGCAGCGCCGAGGGCACCCCTTCCATCATGCGTTCTCCGGCCGAGCGGCTCGCAAGCACGACGGCGGCAAACTGGCCGGCGCGATAGGACGTGTGTAGGCGCTCTTGTGGAACGAAGCCGGCAAACTCAACCGCATCGCCGAGTTCCAGCTCGGCCACCATGGCTTCGAGCTCTTCTTGCAGCGGCCCGGTTCCGAATAACATACAGTGAACCGGAACGTTGCTCCGCCGCAGATTCGCCAGGGCCGCGAATAGGGTCGCGTGCCCCTTGACGGGCACGAGCGCGGCCGGACAGGCGATGCGAAACTGAGCGCCCTGCCGCGGCTTGCGAATCGCCGATGGAACGGTGATGCCCAGGCCGAGCTGTAGAACGCGGCCATTGAGTCGCGGCATTCGCGTTCGGAGATCGCTCGCGCCTCGCCCAGAAATCGCGCGAACGAACGACACCGAGCTCTCTTTTAAGTCGAAGGCATTTCGCTCGTAGATGTCCCATCGGTGAGCCGTCGAGCTCCACTTGATTCCGCCGACCAACCCGGCCACCATCGCAACGGTCGCGGGGGTCGAGATCCAATACGCGTGAATGTGCGTCGCGCGATGCTCTTTTGCCCAGTGCGCCAGCGCCAAAGCCTTTACCAGTACTGCGAAGTTCTTTGCCCGGCCGGGGTCGCGCGAAGCGACCAGACCGGCGATCGTGCGCAGAGAGACTCTTGGTCTTGCGGCTGCAATTCGCACGGCACGCCAGAGCAGCTCGCTACTGAAGAGCGGCCACGCCAAAACCGCAATGCCCTCTGGAACGGGATGTCGCGCCGGCGCCTCCGGCGGCCGGACCGGGACGACCACGATCTCGTCGAAATGCTTTTTCAGCTCCCGCAGCTCGGTGCTCAAATACGCTTCCTGACTCCCGAAAGGATAGCGCGAGGTGACGAGGATCAGTCGCCGGTCTTTTCCGCTCATGAGGTCGCTCCACAGAGCTGCAAATACATTTTCCGGTGCGCGTCAACCATCTGGCCGATGTCGAACGATTCACGCGCGTGCTGCTGCGCGCGCTGCGCGACCC
>JBAVTZ010000029.1:0-13024 GCA_049696515.1 Candidatus Cybelea sp.
CCTCGAGCAAAATGGCGTATGCGCGCCGCATTCGCGGACGGCCAGTCGAGCCCGCAAGCACCGTCCGCGCAAGAGCGAGGTCGTCCGGGCCTCCCCACAACCCGACGTGCAGCCAGAGATTCCAAGCGCGGTGACCGTATGGCGCGTGTCCGATGGTTGCGTCCAAGATCTCGCGCGCTTCGCCTTCGGCTCCATGTGCGCGCCGCAGCTCCGCAAAGGCCGCCCCGGTTGAAGCGATGCGCTGGAGCTCACGTGACCGTCGAGCGTAGTTCAGCGCCGCTTCGTCCGAACACGCGCTTAATAAGGACCGATCGTTGAGCATCAACGCAAGCGGGATGCCCACCGCGGCTGCTTTCGTTTTAAACGTCGCCGTCGTAACCCCGCACTCGAGAGCCTGGACGATCAGCGCGCGGGCTCGCATCAACTCCCCGCTCCAGGTTAGCGTTTGCGCGTAGTTGAGCGCAGAGTAGGCAACGCGCCACATCAATGCCGTCCGGTGCGCCTCCGCAAGCGCTTTACGATGGTGCTCGGCCGCGCATTCCAGTTCGCCGAGATCGGCAGCAACCAGTGCGACGTTGTTCTCCACCTGCGCGATCAGCTCGCTCGAGCCGGTTTCGGCTGCAAGACGAACCGCCTCCTCGCCATCGGCAAGTGCTCCGGCCGCATCGCCGAGTGCGCCCCGTGCTTCGGCGCGCACTTCATGGAACGTCACGCGTGACACCGCATCGAAGTGCGCTTGCAACCGAGAGACGGCCCGCAGCTGGGTCGACGCTTGAACGGCGTTTCCTAGCGTGACCGCGTAACGTGCCACCGAAAGCATGGCCTGCACGCGGAGCTGCGTCTCTCCGAGGCGCTCGAGATTTGCCGCAGCCTCGACGGCGGCCCGCAAACTCTCGGACGTTCGAGCATCGACCCACCGTTGATCGGCGATCATGAGCAGCGCACGAGACTCGCCGATCGCATTCTCCAGGATTTGGTATTCGTTGCGCGCCCGTTCGAACCAGCGTACGGGTTCTTCGCCGACGCCGTCGATGTACAACAGGGTTCCGAGCCGCTCGTAGATTGCGGCACGCGCAAGCCCCGGCGGATACTCCCACTGCAACGCCGCGCTGTAAAAATGGATTGCATCACGGTAGGCGTAAACGTCCCAAGCTGCCTGCCCGGCGAGCTCGTTGTAGTAGCGCGCCTTCTCCGCTACGCGGGCCTCGGAGTAATGATATGCAAGCTCGGCCGCCCGGCTCGGTGCTTCCGGCCCGTGTTCTATTGCCTGCGCGATCCGCAGATGCAGCGGTGCGGCAAGCCCCAGCACCAGACGATCCGCCAGAGCCCTACGAATAAGGGAATGCCGAAACGTGAAACGATTGTGATCGCCGTGGCCGGCGAGCAACAAATCGTGCTCGACGGCGCGCTGTGCCGTTGTAAGCACGCTCTCTAGATCGGTTGCGGCGATTTCGGCGACGAAGGCAGCGTCGAAGCTCTGACCCACAATTGCCGCGCGTATCAGAATCGCGCGCTGCGACTCCGAAAACGTCGTCAAGCGCTCGCTCAGCATCGCTTCCGCCGAAAGCGGCATATATCCGCCCAGCACGATGTCGCCGCTCTCGATAGCGATATTGGTAAGCTCTTGGGCAAAAAGCGGGTTTCCGTCGCAAAGCCCCTCGATCTTCGCAACGAGTTGCGGCGGCAGTTCGGCCGCGCGCGCTCGGGTAATCTTTCCGACCAGGTTCTTAATATCGTAGCGTCGCAATCCGCGGAGGCTCATTGTCGAACCGCGCGCGCGCGCCAGGCTCAATCGCAGCGCCGAGAGCGGGGCGTTTTGGAGCATGCCGCTCGTACGGAAGGTTACGATCACCAGGACTCGAGCGCCGGCGACGGCACCGACGAGATAGCGCAGGAGGTCGATCGTCGCGTCGTCGGCCCACTGCGCGTCTTCGACGACGATCAGCAGCGGCTTACGCGTCGACTCACGGCACAACGTCTCGGCCACTGCTTCGAAATATGCGGCGCGCTCCTCGGCCCGCGTACGCCTTCCAAGTGCGGCCCGTGCGCGCGGCGGTCGTCGGCCAAACCGTTCCAAGAGCTGCTCGATCGGGAGATAGGGACGCCGAATCTGTTCCACGCATCCGCCGAAGGCCGCGGCCGCGCCATCGAGGCGCGCGGCGAATTCGCGTACCAAACGTGATTTGCCGATTCCGGCTTCGCCTTCCACGGAAACGAAGCGCGCGTGCTCGCCACATGCACTACGGAACTCCTCGCTAAGAAGCTCGAGCTCTTCGAGTCGCCCGACGAATTCGTCCTCGTATGCTGGAGAGATCATCATGCGGTTAGTCGTTGCGCCCGCGCTAATAGGGCTCCTTGCTGTAAAGCGTCCCTGCACCATCAACCGTGACGCGGTAGGAAGTGCCTTCACCCTGCTTGGTCAGCAGGTTTACTCGAGCGCCGGCTCTATTGAGATGCAAAATGTTCACGGTTGCGATCAACGGGCGCCCGGGCGTGAGCTGCTTTACGTCAACCAGATTCACGAGGTAGGCGCCCTTCGTGCGATATCCGTTTCCGGGATATTCGAGCAGCGTCGCGATGCCGTGCTTGTCGACGACGAGCGAACTGCGCTCATCGACGGCCGCGCCATAGATCGTACCGGGCGGCAGATGGCCGTCGCGTTCAATCCGCGCAAGAAAGACCACCAGCCGCCCGAAGCGATTCCGCCTAGCGAAGTGGGTGTCAGTGATGACGTTGGCTAGAGGCACCCATGCGAACATTCCTCGAGTAAAGCTAATTTCGGGTTCAAACGGATTGGGCACGGCGTTGCTCGTGCGAACTTCATAACTGTCGTCGTTTGGATGGAGCCTGTCGGCCGCGACCGAATCGTAGGCAAGCGCCCCCTGAATCGCCAAACCCGCGCTGGTTCCACCGACGACACCGCCGCGCGGCCACAACCGGCGTATCGATGCGATCAGCGCGCTGTCCTTCCAAAGGACGTAGTTGGCTTGATCTCCCCCGGCAAAAAATACCGCATCCGCGCCATCGACGTATTGGGACAACGAGTCGATCTGCGCTCTCGTAGAACATGGCGGAATCAAAATCGTTCTTACCGATGTAAACGGGCCCAGCGGCTGAATGTACGGCGCGTAATCGTCGGTACCATCTGCGCGTAACACGACGACGTTGCCGAAGCGCGCTCGCGATCCTTTGGACAGCGTCGCGTGCATCCACTTAAAGGTGGCGTCGATGTCGGTTCCGCCGCCGCTCAGCAGCAATCCGGGCCCGTGCAGCGGTTGCGTGGTGCGCATGTACTTTCCGACCGCCGGAAAGACGTGCGGCTCGCAGAAGCGCCAGTTCGCTACATTCCAAAACGCGCCGCCCGCAGGCGAGGTCGTCTGTCCGGCCAGCCGATCGGTGAATGCATTTACCTCCGTCCGCCGATAGAGCAGCGCGATCGGCAGCTGCGCGTAAAGGAGGCGCTGCAAAGCGCGATATGTCGCCTTGCGACTGCCCTGATCGTAAGTCGACAGCCCTTGGCGCAGGAGTGCATCGACTTGCGGATTGCAGATGCGCGACTTGTTGTATCCTCCCGGGGGAACGTTAGTACAGGCAAACTGGTCGGTCGTATCGGGATCGTCGCCATTTTCGAATGAATACAAGGCCATCTGAAACTTGCCGCCATAAACCGGGCCCCCTTGCGAGGCGGGCGCGACGAACTGCGTGATGTCGAACTGTTTGAGCGTCACGCGTACTCCGATGGCGCGCTCGTATTGGACGATGTTGAGGGCGACTACGGCGTCGGCCGGCGTGGCGGCCTGGATGATCAATAGAAGATCCAGCGGTACGCCATTCTTCCGCCGGATGCCGCCTGCGCCCATCCGCCAGCCCGCGTCATCGAGCGACCGTTTTGCCGCGGCGACGTCGAACGGAATGTCCGGATACGCATGCGGATCGAAGGCCCAGAGAAATAAGCCTGCACCCGCTCGAGTGCTCTTGAGCGCCCCTTTGTATGCCTTGGCGATGAGGTGCGGAATATCGATGGCTTCGGCTAAACCGTGACGGACGCGCGGGTCGGACGTGAGCGGATCCTGCGTATTGAAGATCAGCGCTCCAACCGCATTTTGCCGCGTGTTGGTCACTGCATATCCCGGGATGCGCAAAAGCTCGGGGTAGTTTGAAAAGTCTTGAGCGTCAAAGTATCCCTGGGTTTCCTTCGTGCGCAGCATATCCAGCGCCGTCTCCGGATTCGGCACGAACCGAATCGTGAGCCGCGAAATCTCCGGTCTCCCGCGCCAATAATCGGAATTCGCTCGCAGTTCGACGCGATCGCCCGGCATCCAATGTGAAACGACGTACGGGCCCGAGCCGAATGGCGCGCTATTGAACGATGCCTGATTGAAATCGGCGAGCTTCGCAAGCGCGTGCTTGGGCAGGATCGGAAAACCCTGCGGCGCACCCACCACCACGATAACGGGCGGAAAGATGCGTTTTAGGTGAAGGACCAACGTCGTAGGATTGGGCGCATCGGCTCGGCTGATATCGTCGTAAGCGAACCGGCTCTGTACGTTGTTGCGCGGGTTGTTTATCGCCTCGATCGACCAAGCGCAGTCGCTTGCAGTCAGCGCGACGCCGTCGGCAAACCGGATCCCTTTGCGAATATGATAAACGATAGTCCGGCCGTCGGGACTGATGCCGCCGTTCTGACGCGACGGAACCTCGGTCGCCAGGTCGGGAACGAGCACACCGCGATCGTCGTACTTCACTAAATACGAAAAGACGAGCATCGACCATTGGGTCGAGGACGTTCCGTTCTCCAAAGCCGGGTTGAGCGAGCGCGGTTCCCATTGCTGCACGATGACCAGCGTATCGGGGCTGACGGGCGGCCGGCCACAAGACACTGCAGCCGGCAAAAGCAGCAGCGGCAACCAACGCAGACGGATCATTTCAAGGAACCTAAGGCTTGCGGAACCGGGCAGATCTCTCCAACCACTCGTCCCGCCTTGTTTTTCACCACCGGGCGCGCGAAACCGGTCAGCTCCGAGAGTTGGGCTTCAGAAATCGAACCGAGAGCTCGAAGCACTTCGATGGCGGCGGGCGGGCGGGCGCGCTCGTTTCCATCGATGACTTTGATTGCAAAACCGATGCGCTTGTCAAGGATAGCGCCCGCGAGGACGCCCTCGGCGCCGCCTTTGCAGACCAGCGTACCCCGGAATGCGCGAATTAGCGCTGCATCGAACTCGCCCGTTCCCGACATGTACTCGGGATACGCGATCATTGCATCGCGTACCGCCCGCAGCGGCTCCGCGACGTTGGGCTCGAGGGTTTCCAAGGCTGCCAAGCGCTGGTAGGAGCGGGCCGCCTTTTCGAGCGTCGTGGCGTAAACGGGGATGCCGCAGCCGTCGACCGCTACCGCCAACTCCTCGGGACGCTCGTCGGACATCCGCGCACAGAAACGTAAGATGCGCTGCTGTGCCGGGTTCTGTACGTTGAGATAGGTCGTGGTGTCGGCGCCGATCGCTTGGCATAGGGCGAGAATGCCGGCATGCTTTCCCGAGCAGTTGTTGTAGATGGGTTCTTTATGGGGCGGCTCGGGGCCGCACTGCAGAGCGCTCTCGTCCAGGCCGATCTTTCGCAGGATCGATCGTACCGCGTCGAGGTGAAAGCGCTCCCCTTCATGTGACGCTGCCATGACCGCGATTTCTCGGGGCTCTAAACCAAAGCGTTCACGAACGCCGGCGGCAAGCACCGCTCCGGCGATGAACGGCTTTGCGGCGGAACGCAGGAATACCGGTAAATTGGTCGTGCCGAATGAGAGCAGCGCAGCGCCGTTGCCGTCCATCGCGTGACCCGCGATGTGATGCACCGCCTCGATTCGTCCGCCCCGTACGACCGCGACGACCGGTCTGCCGCTGATTAGCCTCAGCATCGTATCGTCTATGGTATCGCGCCGCCGGAGAGCGTGCTACGGCGGATTCCCGCCTCTGCCGTCCGAAAACGGACCCGAACTCCTTGCCTATGAGGTGCGGAAGCTTAATGGAAAACGTGTACGCAGAACGTTCTGCCGGATGGTCCGTGCTTTGTTACGTCGGCGTCGTACTGGTTGCGATGCTGCTGGCTAGCCCGTTGCCGTCACCCTCACTCAGGGCCGTCGACACCGCGCTGCTGATCGACTCGCATCGCTTCGGACTGGCCTTGAGCGCATGGCTCGCCTTCCCGGCGTCAGCCTTTTTCCTCTGGTTTTTGGTCGGTCTGCGCAGCTACTTACGTTACGCGCCGGGGCGCCAAGAAGGGCTTCCCACCTTCGCGCTCGTCGCCGGGGTCGTTATGGTCGCGAGCTCGTTGTTTGCCGCCGCACTGCTTACCGCTGCGGTCTCCGTTCCCGTCGACGCCTTTTCGTCGGGCAGGTTCGTTAGCATCTACGACGCGTTTGTCTTCACCCAAAGCGGCCTGGGGTACGCACCGGTGGCGATCTTCCTTTTTGCGGCCGCGCACAGCATGCGCCGGCACCAGTCGGCGCCGGGATGGCTCGCATTGCTCGGTTATCTCGCGGCGTTTGGCGCCTCGATCGCCACGCTCTCGGTCTTCTTCAGCAATTCCATGATGGCACCCGGGGAACAAGGCCCTGCGTTCTTCGGCGCGGTGCCCACCGCTATCTGGCTCATCGCGACCGGACTGGTTCTCGTTCAAAGCAGGCGCGGTTCCCCGCCGTCGAGCACGTCCGACGCGTCGTAGGCGGCGTTGTTGACCCGCTTCGACACTTCACGCACATGCATGCGTTCCGCCTCGAATGGTTTCAATATCGAGGCTGCGACCTCGACCGGCAACGGTTCGGGGTCGAGCCAAAGCTCGACGTCGGAGCCGGATAAGATCACCGGCATCCGATCGTGTACCGGAGCCACCAGGGAGTTGGGTGGGCACGTGATGACGTCGCAGGAAGGCGCGCCAGTAGAGGGTTCCCAAAGGCCGGCTAAGACGAACGGCTCTCCGGACTTGAGCGTGTAGTAGAACGGCCGGCGATTGCTCCATTCGTAGAAACCGTCGGCGAACTCGATGCAGCGCCGTCCGATGGGGCTCCGTCGTGCGGTAACCGACTCGGCGCGAATGTTGATGCGTCCACGTATCCCCCAGCGCATTTCCTCGGCGGTGTCGCGACCATCATTCCGAACCGCAAGCACGAGTTGGGTCGGCGCGATGTTAAACCGCGGCAGTTTCGTTTCGCTAAACTCGGGAAACCGGAAACGCGGAAACGCATGACTCAGGGCCTCAGGCCTGGTCAGCGTAAATCTGCCGCACATGGCGGTTACGAGCTGCCGGTGAGGCGAGCGACGATTCGCTCGACCTTCACAACGCGTGTGTTGGTCCAGCGATCGTGCAACAGGATGCGGCGCCAGAAAACGCTGAGTGCCGCAATCAACCACCACAGAAAGCCGACCAAGACGTAGCGGACGAGGGTTCGCGGGATGCTGGGTTTACGAAAATCGGTCGTGACCACGCGTAAGCCGGTGATCATCATGCCGAACGTCTGCCCGGCAACGATCACCAGCAGCGCAAGATAGACCGGAAACCAGAAGAAAAAGCCCAGCCGGTGAATCACCATCGGCACGATAAGGCCGATCGTGTCGAGCGAAAGCGGAACCTTCGAGCCGTCGGTCTTTAACGCAACGCCTTCGTCGGAGAGGACGAACGGGCCAAGCTCCGCTTCGTCGGTGGGTTCCGGAGAGGGCGCGTGGGTTGGTTCAGCGGTCGGCTTTGCATGAGTTTTTCCTTGGATGCTAATGGGCCCAACGCTGACGTCTCCCGGCGCCACCGTGATGGTCGCGCCCTTTTGGTGTGCTACCGGAGCGACGCTCCCGCCAAACGAGGTTATGATCGCGCTCACCACGATTGCGTCGATCCCCCAAGCAGCAAACCGGCGCCACCAGCCGGCGCAGTCGCGCAGTGCAACCTTTGCTGCGCCGGGCGCCGCGAGCAGCGGCGGCTCGTCGCCACGTTCGCGCAGAAACCACGTCTCCGCATCGGCGTAGGATTGCGATCCGATAAAGCGGCGCAGCGAGGCGATTCGTTTGGTTGCGTACGGCTCGGCACTCAACCATTCGCCCCAGCGCAGCACGGAATCGTCTTGGATCTCTGCGTACTGGTCAGCGAAGGCTTGATAGTCCACTTTGCGGCCGAACTCGTGAAATGCGGCGATGCCCATCGCGCGTATGGCGGCATCGAGCGAACCGCAGGCGAGCAATCCCACCTTATCGCAGGTAAGCGCGCAACGCCGCAACCAAGCTCCGAAGATTAACGAAATCAGCACATTCTCGTTGCCATTGACGCTCAACAAGGAGTGAAAGCGCGTGTGGCCGGCGGCGATGTGGCCGAGTTCGCGGCCGATCATAAACGAGAGTTCGTCATCGGCAAAGAGCTCGATCCAGTGGCTCGAGAGCACCAGGGCATAGGGCACGCCGAATCCCAAGGCGACTACCGGCACGAAGTTGTCTTCGCGCACGAAGATGAACGGCATCGGAATTTCGAGGGCGGCGCAGGCTTGCTTCACGATCGTGAAAACGCGCGGATACTGGGTCTGGTGCACGCGCACGCTCGAGCCGAGCAGCCGACCTCGCGCGAGCGTCACGTAGACCATCGCAATGACGATAAAGAGCGCCACTTGCGAAGCGCCGATCGACTCGTGGAGCAGGTATCCGATCAAGAGCGCGGCCGGAAGGGCGCAAACCGCCGTCGCCAAGAAGGCGCCGTGCTCGCCTGGTTCTCGAAGCGAGTTGGGTCCGACGAAGAGCGGCTGCACGCCGAAGCCTCTCTGACGGCCTAGCCGATGGTTCCTTTCGGGGCGGGAATAAGGCTGCTCGCTGGTGGGTATCAAAGAGCATGAAAATCTTGCTTCCAATGCGAGCCGCTCTTATTGCCGCGCTCTTCTTCGCGGTACCTACTCCGAGCCCGGCGCAATTCTACGCGGGAATCGGCATCTCAATTGCTCCCCCGGCCATACCGATCTACACCCAGCCGCCCTGCCCAGCGCCGAACTACTTGTGGACGCCCGGCTACTGGGCGTGGGGACCCGGGGGCTACTACTGGGTGCCGGGAACCTGGGTACTGGCGCCGACGCTTGGTTATTTCTGGACTCCGGGATACTGGGGCTGGTCCAGCAACGCGTACTTCTGGCACCGCGGCTACTGGGGGCCGACCGTCGGGTTCTACGGCGGAATCAACTACGGATTCGGCTACTTCGGCACCGGTTTCGTCGGTGGGCGCTGGATCGGCCGCAACTTCACTTACAACACCGCGATCACCAACGTCAATCGTACGGTGATTCACAATACCTATCGCGACGTCACGGTCATCAACCAGAATAACCACGTTCGCACCAGCTATAATGGCGGACGCGGCGGTATCCAGGCAAGGCCGACCTCGTATGAGGCCGCGAGCCGCAACCAAGGACGCGCGCCGACGACCGAACAGAAATACCACGAACAGACTGCGGGAACGGATCGCAATCACCTCGCAACCGTGAACCACGGCTATCCAAGGACGACGGCAGTCTCGCATCCGTACAGCGCAACGAATCGTCCACCTCACTACACCCCAGTGACCAGCTCTGACCGGCAGGCGGCTCAGCAACACGTAGCCGTCCCAGGGTCGGGTAGTCGTCCGCAAGGCAATCGACCCCCGCAAGGCAATCACCCCCCGCAATAAGATTGACTTCGGACCGCGGTTCGATTACGACGGTCGCGCGATAAAGTAGAACATCCCTAGGGTTGCTCCGCCCATAAGCGCGACCGTCGCCCATCCCCAGGCTCGGGCGAGTTTCGAACTCCTCCACTCGCCCATCGTCCGTCGATTCGAGGCAAGCCACACGATGACCGCGATGACGGGCACTGCGGTGACGCCGTTGAGGACCGCCGACCAGAAGAGTGCTTTGATGGGATTGATGCCCAGCAGATCCATCGCGATGCCGATCAAAATGCCGGCAGCAATAACCAGGTAGAAGCGCGGAGCCCGGTGCACGGGTTCGTCCAATCCTTCTCGGAAGCGAAACGTCTGGGCGGCAACATAGGCTGACGAGGTCGCGAGCACCGGTACGGCAAGAATGCCCGTGCCGACCATGCCTAGCGCAAAGAGCAACTCGGCAAAGGCTCCGGCTAAAGGGCGCAGCGCTTGCGCGGCCTGTTGCGCCGTGGCAATGTCGTGGCGCCCATGCGCACCGAGCGTTGCCGCCGTGGTAACGATGATGAAGAATGCGACGAGATTGGAGAAGATCATCCCCGCGTTCACGTCGGTGTGCATGTTCGCCACCGCTTGCGCATCGGTGCCGCGGCGCTGGGCAACCGTCCCCTTTCCGGCTGCTTTGTCTTCTTCCACCATAAGCGACGACTGCCAGTAGAAAAGATACGGGGTTATCGTCGTACCGAGCAGGCCGACCATGGTCGAAAGTGTGGCGGCGTCGAAGTGCAGTTTCGGAACTATGAACCGCAGGAGCACGTGTCCCCACGGCGGACGAACGACGAAGGCCGTGATGATATAGGCGAAGAGCGCCAGCACGAGCCACTTAAAGATTCGGGAAATCGTCGCATACGGCAGCCAGGTCTGCGCGGCGATCAGCGCAATCCCGAATAGGAAGACGAGGCCGTCAATCGGAAGCGGCACGACGAGATGCGCTGCCGCCGCCATACCGCCGATATCTGCGCCCACGTTGAACGTATTGGCAACAATCACAAGGCCCGCGAGCGCAAACGCGGCCCAAAGCGGCAGCCGCCTGCGCATGATCGCGGCAATCCCCTCGCCATTGGCCATCGAAATGCGAGCGCACATGCCTTGAATCACGGCCATCATCGGCGTCGAGATGAGCGTCAGCCAGAGCAGCGAATAGCCGGTGGTCGCGCCCGCCACGGAGTAGGTGGAGATTCCGGAGGGATCGTCGTCCGCGGCGCCGGTGATGAGCCCCGGGCCCAGAACGGCAAAGAAACGTTGGATGCGTTGAAGAAACGGCATATACCGAGCGGTTGTACCCAGTTTGCCCCGGGTCAATCGCCACGAGCATGAGGCCACTGGTTGCGCTCTGCCTTCTCTTGGCAGGCTGCGGCAGAACCGTGACGGTTTCGGGGCCTACGCTAATTGCGCGCCCGGAGGCCGACGGCGTCAATCTGCTCAGAGCCGGCGACACGATCGCGTTCCCGCTTTACGACGGGCAGGTTGCGTATGCATCGCCGAATTTGCATCGAATCAGCAACCTCTCGATTACGCCCCACGAGCTTTTTACCGATCTCGGATACAGTCGCGTATCGCCGCCGCCGGGAATGTCCGTCAGTCAATGGAATGTCGGATCGTCGCGAGCAGTGCTCTTTAAGGCAACCAAACCGGGCCACGGCGTGGTGCTGGTGGCGCTAAGGCTGCCCAACCTCCACCAACGCTGCGTGAGTTGCCGAACGCTTCACTATTTCTTCGACGTCGAGCAGCCGGGGCCACTATTTAGTCGAAAAGCGTCGCGATTTCGCTTCCCCGAATTGATCCGGTGACGGCCGCTAGGTCACCATTTCGCAACGCCTGCGCGGTTTCGACGAGCGAGGTCATCGCGCGCCGGTAGAGCGCACCTCCAACGCTGACGCGACGAACTCCCACCGCTGAAAGTTCCGCGAGCGGAACCGCACCATCCCCCGGACCGATCAGAACGTTTACGGGCTTGGGTGCAACCGCGCGAACCACGGCAACGATCGCTTCCATGTTTGGCAGATCCGGTGCGTAAAGCACGTCTGCACCAACTTCGGCGAAGGCCACCAAGCGGCGAATCGTATCCTCGAGATCGGTCCGCCCATGGAGGAAGTTATCGGTCCGGCCGGTCAGCAGGATGCGTCCCCGTGCGACCTTCGCGGCCGCGGCGATTCGCGCCACGGCATCGTCGAAATCGTGAATCGGATGCGCGGCATCTGCCGTCGTATCCTCGATGCCCAATCCGGCTAAACCGGCGTCGATCGCTGCGCTCACCGTCGCCGCACACTCTTGCGGTGATGGTCCGAAACCATCTTCGAGGTCGCCGTTGACGGGCAGCCCGCTGGCGTCGCCCAGAAGAGCGGCATGCGCGATCGCTTCGTCACGCGAGACGGCATGATGTCCGTCTTGACGCCCGAGTGAGAACGCCAGTCCCAACGACGTGCTACCGAGAGCCTCGAAGCCGGCACGTTTAAGGAGCGCGGCCGAGGCGCCATCCCAAGCATTGGGCATCACGAAAGCGCCCGGCCCTTCATGCAGCGCGCGAAAGCGCTCGTACACAGAGGTCATGAGTCTACGCCGGCGCCGCGAACGTGCCGGGGCTCTGGGACGTGCCGCGCCACTCCACCTTGCGCTCTTTACGCGCCTCGGAGAGCGCCCGGCGCACGCCGGGCGCATCGAGATCGGTCGTGTAGACGGGCGTGCCGGGCTGTTGGCGCCATGATTCGCCTAGCGCACCAGCGTCGACCGCGTCGAATCCGAGCTCGTCGATTAGGTCCATCACGACCGCCTTTGCGGCGGCGTCGTCGCCGGCTACCGGAAGCCCGATCCGGCCCGGAGTGCCGGCGGGTCGTCCGTAATCGAGCAAATGCTGGGCGTAAATGTTGTTAAATGCCTTGATGACCGGCCTCCCCAGCTGCGTTTCCACCCAGCGGCTCTCCAGCATGCCGCCCTCGATCGCTTCGATTCGGCCATCGCGCTGACGCGGATAGTAGTTGCCGGTGTCAATAACGACAACGCCCTTGGGAACTTGCGCGAAGAGGCCGACAGGTAAGTTCGGGACATGCCCTTCGGGAATCGTGACGACGACCACGTCGCCGCTTCGAGCGGCCTGTTGCGCGGTGACGGGCGTTGCGCCGGTTTCCTCGGCCAGCTCCGCAAGCGTTTCGGGACCGCGTGAGTTGGCCACGAACACCTCGTGACCGAGTTCACTGAAACGCCGAGCAAGAGTTCCGCCGATATTCCCAGCGCCGATGATGCCGATCCTCATTGTTGCCGATCCTTTGCTGCAAGCGTAGGCACTGCCGGAGCCCCAAAGTCTTTGGACTCCTAGAGC
>JBAVTZ010000030.1:0-1821 GCA_049696515.1 Candidatus Cybelea sp.
GGATAACCGATGCGCGCCCAAGTGGGGTTTTCGCTCCCCGGTTCACTCTCGGCGTAGGCGAGAAAGAGCGAGAGCCGTTTCAAGGCCGCGAAGCCCGCGCGTAAGGCTTCCACCGGCGACCTCGCCAGCGCATTCAAGATCGCCTCGCGCCGTTTGCAGCCCAACTTCATCGGTAGCCAGAGAAGGTCGAGCAGCCGGCAGAGTTCCCCGCGCCGGCCTGGCGTTAGGCCATCGATCGCGCGAGCGGCGTACTCGGCGACGCGCTCGATGCGAGCATCGGGCGGAACAAAGGCCACGACGACCGCCCGCAACGTCGCCCGCCGGCGTCCATTCAGTTTCATCGAGGAATAGCGAATTTAACGGTCAGCAGGCCGCGCCAATGACGGTTGCAGGACGAGTATGCTCGATGCATTCCGAGCAACAGCTGCGCGGCTAAAGGGCAGCGCGTGCAGCCGGCCGTCGACCCAAGCGCGCGTGAGATCCGTGTAGTGTTCGGATCCCGGTTCACCCGACTCACCGCTTGGAATCGCTATCCCGCCGCGATCCCAATCCCCGACCACCCATACCGCGCGGAAGCCTTGCGCGAAGCCCGGCTCTTGCAGATGGATCGTAAATTCGTCGCCTTCGCCCGGAAGCCACGCGCCGTTGAGAAAGGCGAAGTTCATTGGGGCAAGCGGATGTTCAATGCGCGTTCCGCCGGCGTATCGCCACGGACGCGGTTCGTGGTACGCAACCGAAAGCGAACCCTCGAGCTCTTCTTCGAGGCCGCGAATTTGTGTGGCTGGGTCGCGCCGCAACTGGTTCAAGCCGGCGCTCAGCGCGGGCGCCTCATCGAACATTGCGAGTCGCAGCGCGTGTTCGAGGGCCGCCGCGCGCGAATTCGGGGCATAACGGCCGTCCCATTGTCCCAGCAGCGCGAGGACCTCCGCGCTGCTGGGGTCAGAAGAATGCGCTCGCGCAAATCGCACTACGTCGCGGGCGATTTCCAGGTCGAGGGGGGAAAGCGTATCGAGCTGCATCCGCGCGAAATAGCCGGCGTCGTATCGCCGGCGCGCGCGAAGCATCTCCGCGATGCGATAAGCGCGGTATGGCGGCTCGAATTGCGCAGACAAGCGGTACGGATAGTTGGACTCATAGGCTTTGTTGTTCGCCGAGATGAGAATCGCACCGCGAGCCGGAGGCTGGCCCGGAAGCCGGGGAAACGGGACCGGAACGAAGTTCGTTCGCAGATCACGTGCGCGGTGCACGTAACGCCCCCAGGCGGGATCGTCGGGGACAACCCCGGCGACGTGATAAGCGATGTTTCCGTTACGATCGGCTAGAATAAAATTCTGCGGCGAACCACGGTATTTGGCGAGGATCTGCAGGGCTTCGTTCATCGAGCCTGCACGATCGAGGGCGAGCACCGTTGCGATCGTCGAGCGCGTTTGCGCGTAGATCGGCCAGCGCACGAGCGCAATCGCCGAATGGTCGTTGTCGTTCGGGACCGAGAAGTCATGCGAAGTGCGATAGTAGGCCGCACTGGCATCGCGTGCAAAACGGACGTGAAAGCGTTCGATTGCCCACGCTGCCGGCTCGAGATGTCCCGCATCGAACACGCTGGTAGTCGCCATTTGGGCGTTCGTCGATGCCCAAGCGAGGCGCTCGTTGTGGCCGAGGATGACCCCTGGGATGCCGGGGATCGTTGCCCCGGCGGCATGGAAGTGCGGCGAGCGGACGTCGACGAGATACCAGATGCCGGGAATCGTCAAGTCGAGGTGCGGATCGTTCGCGACAAGCGCATGCCCATCCAGCGTACGCATCGCTCCGGCGGCCCACGCG
>JBAVTZ010000031.1:0-53746 GCA_049696515.1 Candidatus Cybelea sp.
GACCAAAAGGCTGACGCGCCCATCGTCGACGCCGGCCAACGCGACGACACCGCTGCGCAGCCGCCCGCGTATCGCGTTGCTGAGATGGCGCAGGGCTTCGCCGTTTGCTTCGTGGACGACCGCGCCGACAAAGGCACGATCGCCGCTGCGCTCGGCCTTTTCGACGTACCCAGCGGCCTCCGCGGCTGCCAGCCGTGCCTTGATTTGTCCGAGCGCCGTCTGCAGCTCCCTCGTCTCGCGTTGCAACTTTTCAACCCGCTCGTGCAGTTCGTCGGGTGCCGACGAGAGCGATGACGACAACTCGCCGATAAGATCGCTCTGCTTGCCGACGTACTCCTCGGCGGCCTCGGAAACGCAGGATTCGATTCGGCGGATACCACTACCGATCGAAAACTCCGATAAGATCACGAACATCCCCAGTTCGCCGGTCGAGTGTGAATGCGTTCCACCGCAAAACTCGATCGACGGACCGGCCTGCACGACGCGAATGAGGTTACCGTATTTCTCACCGGCCATCCAGATGGCTCCGCTCTTCTTTGCCTCTTCAAGCGGCAGAATGCGGGTCACGAGGTGCGCGTCGTCACGAATCATTTCGTTGACGCGATGCGCGACGGCTCGCCTCTGTTCGGGGCTCAGCGCGCCTCCCGGCCAGCGGAAATCGAACCGCATGCGATCGATTCCCACCCAGGAACCGGCTTGCGTGACCTCGTCGCCGAGGATGTCCTTGAGCGCTCGCTGCAATAGGTGCGCCGAAGTGTGGTGCCGCCGAATTTCACGCCGCCACTGGCCGGACACGCCGGCGTGGACCGGCTCGCCGACGGCGATATCGCCTTCGAGCATCACCCCGTGATGTGCGATCGCTTCGCCCATGTACTGCGTGTCGCGTACTTCAAAGCGCGCCCGATCGTGAGCGATCGTGCCGCGATCGCCGATCTGTCCCCCGCGTTCGGCGTAAAAGGAGGTGCGATCCAGGATAAGCGTACCATCTTCGCCGCTTCCCAACGACCGCACGGTCTTGCCATCTTTGAGGATTGCTACGACTACACCGTCCGCTTCGAGACCCTCGTCATAGCCGGTAAACTCGCTGGTGATGGCCGGGAGATCCGACAACGTGACGATCTCTCGTTTGGCCGCCGCATCGCGGCGGGCGCGCGCGCGCTGCTCCTCCATCAACTGGTCGAATCCCACCGTATCCACCATGACGCCGCGCTCGCCCGCAATCTCACGGGTCAACTCGACCGGAAAACCGTACGTATCGTGCAGCTGGAAAGCTTCCTTGCCGCGGATGAGCCGGTCGCTACGTTCGAGGGCTTCGTCGATAAGACGGTCGAGCATCGCCATGCCGCGTTCCAGCGTTCGGTCGAAGGTCTGCTCCTCTTGGCGTAACGCCGTCGCGATGCGTGCCGCGCTCTCCCGGAGCTCCGGATAACCGGGTTCGAGCGACAGAACGGCGGCCGGAACGAGTTCGGCCAAGAACCCATCGGGGTATCCGAGCAGCTTGCCATTGCGAATAGCGCGCCGGATCAAGAAGCGCAGCACGAAGCCGCGGTCCGTGTTGGACGGGTAGATGCCGTCGTTGATCAAAAACGTCGCCGCGCGCAAGTGATCCGCGATGATATTCTGGCGAGCTCCTTGTTCTTGAAGCGAAAGTGCCGTTCGCCCGATCGGTGGCTGCGCCGCGACCAGGTCGGTAAAGAGATCGGTTTGATACATCGAGGAGAAACCGTTGCAGACGGCCAGCATACGTTCGAGACCCGCACCGGTATCGATCGCCTTGCGTGGGAGGTCGGTGAGCTTGCCGTCGGCGCTTCGATTGTATTGCTGGAAGACGACGTTCCATATCTCGAGATAGCGGTCTCCCAAGTTCGGGCCGGTGTCGTCTGGTCCGCCGGCATTCGAGGCGCCCGTATCGTAGAAGATCTCGGTGCTTGGGCCGCACGGACCGGTCGGACCCATCGTCCAAAAATTCTCTTCGTCGAAGCGCGTGACGCGCGCCGGCTCAATCCCGATCTCGTCGATCCAGATCCGCTCCGCTTCCCCATCGCCGACGTGTACGGTAACGTAGAGGCGCGCGGGATCGAGGCCAAGCACGCCGGTGAGAAACTCCCAAGCCCAAGCGATCGCTTCGCGCTTGTAGTAATCTCCGAAGCTAAAGTTTCCGAGCATCTCGAGAAACGTGCCGTGTCTCCCCGTCCGGCCGACGCTCTCGATATCGCTCTTCGCCCCAGCAACGCGCAGACACCGTTGGACGGTCACGACGCGCGGGGCCGGAGCCGGCTGCTCGCCGAGAAAGACCGGTACGAACTGCTCCATTCCGGCGATCGTGAAGAGCGTGGTCGACATCTCGTGCGGAACGAGGCTCGCCGGCGGAAGCAGCTTGTGCTGCTTGCCCACGAAGAAATCGATCCACGCCTGACGCAGTTCCTGGCTCTTCATTTACCCCAATTATAGCCGCGGCGGCTTACACCGTCGACGCCTTTGACGTGATCCCGAGGAAGCTCGGACCGACGAGCCCTTCGACTTCGCTCAGGACAGGCTTCGCCACGGGAGGGCGGGCCAAGACTTCCTTAAGGCGAAGGCGCGAAGCGCCGGAGTCCTGAGTGTAGTCGAAGGGCCCAGCAGCAGGAGCGGAGCCCGGATGGCGGAGCGACGAGCGGTTCCAAGGCGTCATGTCAAAGGCGTCGACGGTGTAAGCCGCCTATTCCGCGAGGACCGCGCGGAGCTTCTCAAGCGCTTTGGCCTGGAGGCGAGAGACGTGCATTTGCGAGACGTTGAGGCGTTTGGCAATCTCGGTTTGAGAGATCGATTCGTAGAAACGCAAATAAATTATCACGCGTTCGCGACCGGTGAGGGCATGAAAAGCGCGCTCCAGATTGGCGCGGTCCTCGAGCAGTTCCAAGCCGGTATCGGCAACGCCAACCGTATCCGCCAGGGTTTGCGATTTTTTATCGGTCTCGCCCGAAACTTCGCTGTCGAGCGAAAGCAGGTTATAGGCTTGCCCGAGCTCTTGCGCCTCGAGAATTTCGTCCTCACTCGCTTGCAAGTGCGCGGCCAGCTCGGCGACCGTGGGGCTGCGCCCGACTTCGATTGAAAGCTTATCGCTGGCGCGATTGACCGCCAAATTGAGTTCTTGCAAGCGGCGCGGTACTTTCACCGCCCAGCCCTTGTCCCGAAAATACCGCTTGATCTCGCCCACGATCGTCGGGGTCGCATAGGTCGTGAATTCGACGCCTCGCTCCAACTCGAAGCGATCGATCGCCTTCAGCAGACCGACCGTGCCGACTTGTACCAAATCGTCGAGCGGCTCGCCCCGGTTCGCGAATCGGACCGCGAGAAAACGTACCAAGTTGAGGTGCACCACAACCAGCTCATCGCGGAAACCTTCAAATTCCGCGCTGGGTACGTCGGGGTGATCGGCGCACCGCCCTCGTGCTCGAATAAAGCGCGCAAATAGCGCACGCGTTCGTTTGCGGTCCGGCCGCGCTTCGTCCCGTTGATGCACTATTGTCCTGTGAGGTAAGGGCGTGCGATGCGGTCGAGAGCGCTACGACCCACTGCTATCGGAGCCAGTCAACCTCTTTACCATCAACAAGTCCGTCCCGAATTGAGGATGGACGTCGTAACTGACTTCGTCCATCAAAGTTCTGATCAAGAAGACGCCGAGCCCGGCGATGCGAGCCTCGTTAAAGCTCATTCTCTGACCGTCGGCAACCCGCATGCCGTGACGGCCGCTGTCGTGCACCCGCACCCGCAGTGAATCGGAGAGCGCTTCGCAAGTGAGCTGAATGAACTCGCCATGTCCTTCATGCTGAATGATGGCGGTGCACGCCTCGGCAACCGCGAGCTTCACGTCTTCGATCTCTTCGATAGAAAAGTGAAGGCGGTTGGCGACCGTAGCCGCGGCAAGACGCGCCAGCGCGACCCATTCCGCGCGCGAGGGAATGCGGAGTTCGACGAGCTCGGGAAGGGTGTGCTGGACCGCCTGGTTCACACCAAAGCCTTCATGGCGACATCCTCGCTATCGAAGATTCCAAATATCTTCACCAACCCGGTGATGTCGAAGATTTTCTTGATTTGCGGATTCGTGCACACGAGGTTTACCGAACCGCCATGTTCCCGTACGCGTTTGAGTCCGCCGATCAATACGCCCAATCCGGTCGAGTCGATGTATCGAACCTTCTCCAGATTGATGACCAAGTAATATACGCCGCGATCGATTAGCTCGCCGATCGCATCTTTCACCTTTGGTGACGTGTAGACGTCGATCTCGCCGCTGAGGTCGACTACATAGCAGTCGCCCGGCGCTTCGCGCACGTTCACCTTGATGTCCAAAGCGTTATCCCTCGGCTTTCCGCTGAAGGTCGTCGCGCGTCTGCTCGGCCGTACTCCTGCCTTCGGCGACGGCCGCATCGATGTTGGCGCGGGCGCTATCGACGACTTGCTTACCTTTTTCGTATAGCTCCGAGACGCTCGACTGCCATTGCGTCGTGACGTCGTTGACCTTACCTCGAAGGTCGCCGGTCGCGCCCATCGCAAAATCGCCCGCTTCGCGCGCTTTGCCCGCAAAGCGCTCGCGCGTCTCCTCCTGCGCGAGCAGTACGGCCGCCGCGCCGCCCACAACCGCGCCCACCAGAAAACCGGTGAAGAACCCTCCCCCACCATTGTCTTTAGCCATAGTCAGCTACTCCCTTGAGTTCTCGCTCTTTCCCGTAACTAGACGTCGTAAACCGGCGCTGAGGCCCGTTAGCGCCGCGCCGAGGTTTACGATCGTCGGCGTTACCGCGCTCTTGGTCAAGTCCGCCGTTTGTGAAACCGAATCGACGGTGCTCTCGACCGACTTTGCAACCTTGTCCACCTGTGCAAGCGTGTTGGTCACCGGCCCGCGGATCTCGTCGATTTGCCGCGTGACTTCGTCCAAGGTCGCCCGGAATTTCGATAGCTCCCTTGCAAGCGTTAGGCTCCCGACGAAGATGCCGATGCCGACTAAGAGAACGCCGATCCCGCCGAGTATATCAAGAATAAGGGTGCCGTACTCAGTACCGCTCACGCTTCTGCCTCCAGCCGCGCGCCGTTCGTTTCGAGCCTAGTCATTCCCCCTGGCTTGACCCGTCGCCACCGGGCCGCGCAGCCCGGCTACGAGGCCCGGCAAAAGGGCCAGCACCCGGTCGATGTCCGCAGTCGAGGTCCTAGTTCCGAGCGAAAACCTGATCGCCCCCGTGTTCCAAGGCGGTTCCACCCCGATCGCCGCCAAAACATGGCTCGGCTCGAGGGTACCCGAAGTGCAGGCGCTTCCCGCCGACACGGCAATGCCCGCCAGGTCGAGCGCGATCAGCAGCGCCTCCGACTCGAGGCCGGCAAAGCTGAGGTTGAGAATGTTTGGCAGCCGCGGGGGCGCTCCGTTGACCTGCACCTCTGGAACGGACGAGCGGATGCCAGCTTCTAACCGATCGCGCAGCTTTGCGACGCGGTCGCTTGCCTCGACCCGCTCGAAGACCGCCAACTCGAGTGCGCAAGCTGCTCCCGCGATGCCGAGGACATTTTCCGTCCCCGAGCGACGACCGAACTCTTGCCCTCCGCCGTGGAGGATCGGATCGATGGCAATCCCTCGACGAACAAACAGGACGCCGACACCCTTGGGACCCTGGAACTTATGAGCCGAAAGCGACAGCAGATCGATCCCGAGATTTTGGACATCGAGCGGCAGCCAGCTTCCCGCCGCGACCGCGTCGGTATGGAAGAGTACGCCATGCTCGCGGGCGATTCGAGCCAATTCGGTGACCGGCTGCAGCGTCCCGATTTCATTGTTCGCGTACATGACCGAGGCGAGCACCGTGTGGGGGCGCAAGGCCCGGGCAAACTCGTCCGGCTCGACTCGCCCTTCCCGACCGACCGGCAATATGGTTATCTCGAACCCCTCCTCGCGCAAGCGATCCGAGGCCTCGATAACCGCATGGTGTTCGATCGCCGTGGTAACCACGTGCGCCGGCCGCGGGGCAGCTCGGGCAACTCCCAGGAGTGCCTGGTTGTCTGCCTCGGTTCCGCTTCCGGTAAAGGTTATCTCGCTGCGCGCCGCGCCCAATAACGACGCAACGCGATCGCGAGCTTTGTCGAGTACACCCTTCGCCCGGCGCCCTTCCGCGTGCAACGAACTCGGGTTAAAACCGCCGTCGGCCAACGCTTCGCGCATCGCATCGACAACCTCGCTGCGCAGCGGCGTCGTTGCCGCATTATCAAGATAAATTCGCTCGAAATTCACAGGTCGCTCACAGTATGCCGCACTATTATCTGGTTGTGCGAAGCTCCAACGCACACTCCGAGAAGTAGCAACGGGAAACTGGCGGTCCGAGAATCACTCGGACCGCCTTTTTGCGTCCAAAGTCGCAGCGATTTGCGCTTCGGCACCTCGGCTTCCCGGACGGTAATAGCGAGGTTCGCTCAACCCAGACGGCAAATTTTGCTGCACCACGTCGTAGTCGTCGTGCGCGTAGTGGTATCCCTCGCCGTAACCGAGCCCACGCATTAAATTCGTCGGTGCGTTGCGCAAATGCAACGGCACCGGGTCGTTGCGAGTTTGCAGCACGTCGGTCATTGCGGCGCTGAAGGCACGGCCGACGCTGTTGCTCTTGGGCGCGGTCGCAAGATAAAGCGTGGCGTGAGCGAGCGCGAAGAATCCTTCCGGCATCCCCACGAAGTGCACCGCCCGTTGTGCCGCCACCGCCACCTGCAATCCGTTCGAATCGGCAAGCCCGACATCTTCCGAGGCGAGAATGACCAACCGCCGTGCGATAAAAAGAGGGTCTTCACCACCGTCGATCATGCGCGCCAGCCAATAGAGCGACGCATCCGGGTCACTAGCGCGCACTGACTTGATGAACGCGCTGATCGTATCGTAATGCATCTCGCCGCTCTTGTCGTACTGCGTGCTCCGTCTTTGCATCGCATCTCGGACGAGAGCTGCGTCGATGACGGCTTCCTGCCGGCTAGAGGCCGCTTCAGCCGCCAGCTCCAGGGCATTGAGCGCCGCGCGCGCGTCGCCGTTGGCGAGCCCCACCAGGACCGCGCGCGCATCGTCGTCAAGCCGCAATTGCAACGCCCCCAGGCCGCGCTCCGAGTCTTCGAGCGCGCGGTCGACGATTTGGCCTATCTCGTCGTCGGAAAGCGCCTGCAGCACAAAAACGCGCGCCCGCGAAAGCAGCGCCGAGTTTACTTCGAATGACGGGTTCTCGGTCGTGGCGCCGATAAACGTCACCGTTCCATCTTCCACGTACGGCAATATTGCGTCTTGCTGTGCCTTGTTAAAGCGATGAATTTCGTCGATAAAAAGCACGCTGCGCTTACCGACTCGCCGGCGCGCCCGGGCCTCGTTCACCGACCTTCGTAAGTCTGCCACGCCGGCGCTGACCGCAGACATGCGTTCGAAATGCGCGCCGGTCGAACGTGCTACGATCTCCGCAAGCGTTGTCTTTCCGGTGCCGGGCGGCCCCCACAGCACCATAGAAGGGACCGCGTCCCGTTCGATTGCCGTTCGCAACGCTCGTCCTTGGCCCAGTAACGCCTCTTGCCCGACGAATTCGTCCAACGCGCGCGGGCGCATTCGCGCCGCCAACGGAACGTTTTCTTGACCGAACTCGAACAACGTGTTTCCGCTCGGCCCTCCCACGCTCACACCGATCCCGGGTATAGGCTCGCGAGTATCAAGGCCGAGCGCTCGGCCCTACCACCGGCTGGGTTAAACCATTCTTCGGAATTTTCAGCGGCTTGGGCGTGGCTAACCGGCGATGCAACTCGCTGGGAAACTGCATGGTAACGTCACCCTGTGCGTGAGCGGTCCCCGTCAGCGTATTGTAAAGCACGCGGTGTGCCCGCATGCTTCGCGTGCCCTGAACGATGTGGACCGTGCCTTCGAGCAAAAGGTCGTGCGTCGCGTCGTTGAGCGTACCGTTATCGGCGTCTACGGTCGTATCGGCTTGCACGTAGTGAACGTTTCCGATCGCTTTGTAGGTCTTCGCGGCGCCGTCGATTTGTGCTTTGTCGGCAGTCAGCGTCGAGGGGCTGGGTTCCTGCGGGGTGGCGCCCCCGGTAAGGCTCTCGGCACTGCCCTGCGTATCGTGTATGATAACGTGTCCGTTGAGAAAAAGCAGCTGTTTTTTATAGTTGCCGTTGGCGCGATCGGCGGTGACGTCGCCGCCGACCCGGGTCATAACCACTTTTGCCGGCGTGCTGAAGTTGCCGTTCTTGAAGTTGGCGTCAAGCGAGTTTGCATGCACCGTCCAAACACCGAGGTCGAACGATGCGGGCGCCGGCTGGGGAGACGCGTTCGCTCCTTGCGCCTTCGGAGATGCGTTCGTTCCCGGCGCCTTCGGCGATGCATTCGCCCTGAGCGCTCCCGATGGGAGGCCCGAGGGAGAACTTACGGGGCGCTGAGGGCGAGGCGATGGTGTGAGCGCGGCTGCAGCAAACAGCGGCAGCAGCGCGATGACGCCGGCGAGCGCAGAGATAGAGCGGATCATTGTCGTAACGTGCGTACCTTTATCGTAGGGCGTTCGATCGGTCCGAGCAGCTCGGTCAGGCGCTTTTCCGAAACCGCGCCTTCTCGCAGCAGACGAGCGTGCGAGCCGGAGAGATCGACGATAGAAGATTCGCTGTCGTAGCGCGTCGGTCCGTGCTCGACGAGAAGATCTGCCGACGGCAGCATCGAGTGGTCCGGGCCGCCAAGGTAGCGAGGCCCGCCATGGGGGTTCGCGGTCGTACCGGCAATCGGTCCGCAGCGTTCGAGTACAGCGCTTGCGAACGGATCGTCAGGCACGCGAAACGCCAAAGTATGCAGGCCGGCCGCCATCTCGTCGCTGACGAACGCCGGCTTCCGAATCAAAAGAATCACCGGAGCCGGAAGCAACCGTTTGGCCGCGAGCATCGCAAGCGGATTGTCGGCAGCGTATTCCAAAAACTCTTGCGCCGTCGCGACGTGCATCGTCAGCGGACGGTTGTCGGGTCTGCCCTTCGCGGCATAGACGCGGTCGATCGCTTGATAATCGTATGGATCGCAGCCGATTAAATAGCTGGTATCGTTCGGAAAAATCACGATGCCGCCGTTAAAGACGACTCGCGCCACCTCTTCGGCAATTTCGTCGACGCCCATGGCGCTCGCATGGATGACGCGCCCAACGCGTTTCACCGGCATCATCCGCTCAGCAGTCTGCAGGCTCCGGCACTACACGCGCAGTCTCGCGCCGGTGCCGATGGCAACGCACGAAAGCGGATCGTCAGCGACAATCGCGGGAACGCCGGTTACTTCAGAGAGCAGCTTCTCGAGCCCGCGCAGCAGCGCTCCGCCGCCGGTGAGAATGATCCCCCGGTCGATAATGTCGGCCGACAGTTCCGGAGGCGTCTTCTCGAGCACGGCTTTTACTGCCTCGACAATCGCTCCGATCGGCTCGGAGAGAGCTTCGCGAATCTCTTCGCTCATGATTTTGACGGTCTTCGGCAAACCGTTGATCAGGTCGCGACCTCGAATCTCCATCGCGAGCTCTTGCTCGAGCTTGTAGCACGAGCCAATCTTGATTTTGATCTCCTCTGCCGTACGTTCGCCGATCATCAGATTGTACACCCGTCGAATGTAACGCACGATCGCTTCGTCCATCTTGTTTCCGGCGACGCGAAGCGACTGCGACACTACGATCCCGCCAAGTGCAATCACGGCGACGTCGGTCGTGCCGCCGCCGATGTCGACGACCATGCTGCCGGAAGGGCCACCGATCGGGAGGCCGGCGCCGATGGCGGCCGCCATCGGTTCCTCGATAATCTCCACATCCCGCGCGCCCGCCAGCTTGGCTGCGTCTTTGACGGCCCGCTCTTCGACGCTGGTTATCTCGGCCGGCACGCAGATCGTGACGTGCGGTTTCGGCTTGACGATTGCCGACCACCAGGATCGATCCTTCATCACCTTCTTGATGAAGTACGAGAGCATGGCCTCCGTCACATCGAAATCGGCGATTACGCCGTCGCGCAAAGGACGAATCGCCTGAATGTGCGCGGGCGTTTTGCCGAGCATCTGGCGGGCCTCTTCGCCTACTGCTAAAACTCGGCCGGTATTCATATCTTTCGCGACGACCGAGGGCTCGCGAAGAACGATGCCCTTGCCTTTGACGTGCACCAGCACATTGGCCGTGCCAAGGTCGATTCCGATGTCCAAAAACTGACTCCTATTTTCGAGTAACGAGTTATCCCGTCGCAGAAACGCGCGGGTATTCGCTCGTCTCGAAAAATCCTGTCGGCTCGACGAGCGGTGTCACGCCGCTGCTTCGCTGTACCTGACCACCAAGCTCCGAAAGCAGCTCCTCTAAGCGTTCGTAGCCCCGGTCGATATATTCGAGCCCGATGATTTCGGTCTCGCCCGTTGCGGCAAGGCCGGCAACGACGAGCCCGGCGCCGGCGCGAATGTCTGGGGCTTCCACCGGCGCACCGGAAAGCTGCTTCGGACCCTTGATGACGGCGGCGTTGCTCTCCATCGTCACTTTGACGTCGGCGCCCATGCGCGCAAGCTCGTTGACGTACGAGAAGCGAGCGTTGAAAATAGATTCTTCCACGACGCTCGTACCGGGGCAGGTACAAAGAAAGCCGACGATTTGCGGCTGCAGATCGGTGGGAAAGCCGGGATACGGGGCCGTGAGGATATCCGTGCCGCCGGTAATGCCATCGGCTTTGACACGAATCCAATCGTCGCCGGTCATGGTAACGACGCCGCACTCGACCAGCTTGTCGACGAGCGCTCGCAGATGCTCGGGGCGACAGTTTCTGACCGTTACGTCGCCGCGCGTAACCGACCCAGCCAGCAAAAGCGTACCGGCAACGATGCGATCGGCGATGATCTCATACTCGACGCCATGGAGCTCGGAGACGCCCTCGATGACGATCGTATCGGTGCCCTGACCGGCGATTTTCGCGCCCATGGCGACCAGAAAGTTCGCCAGGTCGGCGACCTCCGGTTCCATCGCGGCGTTCGTAAGCGTCGTCGTCCCGTCGGCTAAGACCGCTGCGAGCATCGCGTTCTTCGTCGCTCCGACACTGGGCAGTCGAAACTCGATCGCCGCACCGCGCAGCCGCGAACCTTGAGACTGAGCGATCAAATAACCATGCGCGTTATGCACGTCGCATCCCAGCGAGACGAAGGCCTGCTCGTGCATATCGGTCGCCCGCGTCCCGAGCACGCACCCGCCCGGCAACGGCACTTCAGCACGTCCGAAGCGCCCAAGCAGCGCTCCTACCACGTCAAAGGAGGCCGCCAGCTTGCGCACCAGCGCATAGGGTGCGCGGTAGGATGCAACGTTGCTCGCATCGATCGTCACCGTGTTATCGCCCTCGTACCGAATACGAGCGCCCAATGCTTCGAGCAGCGACCACATTACGGAAACATCGGTGATGCGGGGAACCCGATGAAGCGTTACGGTCCCTTTTGCCAGCAATGCGGCGGCCATAATCGGTAGCGCGGCGTTCTTCGCGCCGTGCGTTGCCACCGAACCTTCCAAACGTGCACCGCCCCGAACCCGGAGCGTCGTCTCAAGCCGATCGAGCATTGCTGTAAACTACCGTTCGCGTAGGCTACTGGCTCGCCCCGCTCTGGTCGAGGCTGCTGGAGTCCTTCGCCGGGGCGCCGGCAGAGCGTTAGTGATGGCCGGTCAGCCGCAATTTCGCGTTTGCGAACTCGATTATTGCCTGTTCCCGCACGTACAGGTCGGTCTCTACCGCAGCAGCCTTCTGGCGCTCTGTCGCCTCCTGCAACTCCTCGCGAGCCTCGGCAACATCGATCTCCTCGAAACGGAGAGCCTTGTCGACCAGCACGGTGACGCCATCGGGGAGTGCCTGAATGAATCCCTCGCCGGTTGCGAGTTCTAGCCGCGAGCTTGCGCCGTCTGCATTGACGTTCGCACGTAAGACACCGGGCTTCAGCGCCGCCAAAAACGGCGCGTGCTTCGGGAGTATCCCTTCCTCGCCCTCGGTCGTTACCGCGATCACGAGCTCAGCGTCGCCTGCAAAGACGATCTGCGTCGGCGTGACCAGCTTGAAGGGAACGGTGCTAGCCATTACCGGTCACTACTCATGCGTTGCGCGTTCTCCCGCACTTCTTCGATCGTTCCGGCATAAAAGAACGCGGCCTCGGGCAAGTCGTCCACTTTGCCCTCGAGAATCTCCTTGAACGAGGCGATCGTCTCCGAAAGCTTGACGTACTTGCCGGGACGACCCGTAAACTGCTCGGCCACGAAGAACGGCTGCGAGAAAAAGCGCTGAATGCGACGCGCTCGCGCGACCGCTATCTTGTCTTCTTCCGAAAGCTCCTCAACGCCCAAGATCGCGATAATGTCCTGCAGGTCGCGATAACGCTGCAACACCTCCTGGACACCGCGTGCTACTTCGTAGTGCTCCTCGCCGATAATCTGTGGATCCAAAATGCGCGACGTAGAGGCGAGCGGGTCGACCGCCGGATAAATCCCGAGCTCCGAGATCGGACGCGAGAGCGCGGTTGTAGCGTCGAGGTGGGCAAACGTGGTTGCAACGGCCGGATCGGTGTAATCGTCGGCGGGAACGTACACCGCCTGGACCGAGGTAATCGAACCTTTGCGGGTAGAGGTAATGCGTTCTTCGAGAACGCCCATATCGGTGGCAAGCGTCGGCTGGTATCCGACCGCCGACGGCATGCGCCCCATGAGGGCGGAGACCTCTGAACCGGCTTGCATGTAGCGGAAGATATTGTCGATGAAGAGCAGCACGTCGGCGCCAAGCTCGTCCCTGAAGTATTCTGCCATCGTTACACCGGCCTGCGCGACGCGAAAGCGCACGCCGGGTGGCTCGTCCATCTGACCGAAGACCAGCGTCGTCTGTTCGAGTACTCCCGATTCTTTCATTTCGAGCCAGAGGTCGTTACCCTCACGTGTCCGCTCGCCGACTCCGGTAAAGACCGAGAAGCCCTTGTGAACGTAGGCGATGTTGCGAATCAGCTCCTGAATGAGCACGGTCTTTCCCACGCCGGCGCCGCCGAAAAGGCCGACCTTGCCGCCGCGCGTATACGGCGCCATTAGGTCGACGACTTTGATCCCGGTCTCGAAGATTCGCGCGGTCGGCTCCTGATACTTGAGCTCCGGAGGCGGCCGGTGAATCGGCCAGCGCGCGGCCGCCTTCACGGGCGCGTCGCTATCGATCGTCTCGCCGAGCACGTTGAAGATTCGCCCGAGTGTGCCTTCGCCGACCGGAACCGTAATCGGGCCACCGAGGCTGCGCACTCCAGCGCCGCGCACCAACCCGTCGGTCGAACCGAGCGCGAGGCATCGCACCTGATTGTCACCCAACTCATCCTGCACTTCCAGCGTCAGGTCGCGCGCCTCCATCGCCGTTCCGCCAAGCTCGGCGGCCGGCGCCGACGGGGCGCCGTTGCTCGATGCAGCCTGTCCTGAGCTCGTCGAAGCATGCGAATCGTCGTTCACCCGGACGCTCAGTGCGTCGTTGATGTGAGGCAGCGTCTCGGGCGAAAATTCGACGTCCACAACGTTGCCAAGCACTTGAACGACTTTCCCAGTAGGATCAGCCATTATTTTTTACACGTTCCTTATTAAGATAGTACTTTCGAACCAAAGTGAGTGGCTTTTACGGAACGTCGTTGCGTAAAAGTCACTCAAACCCCCAGCGCCTCGGCGCCGCCGACGATTTCCAAAAGTTCTTTGGTAATCGCCGTTTGACGCGCATTGTTCATTTCGATGGTCAGCTCGTCGATCAGCTTCGACGCGTTGTCGGTCGCATTGGTCATCGCGACGAGCTGAGCGGCGAAAAAGGCCGCGTCGGTCTCGAGCATCGCCGAGTAGATGCTGAACTCGAGATACTTTGGCAGGAGGCGCGAGAGCACGAACTCGGGTGAAGGGGAGAACTCGATCGAACCCGATGGTTGCGCGGTCTTCGCCCCCGGCTCTCGGTGGCCCAGTGCCGCTAGGTCTTCGGCGAGAACCGGCACGAGTTTACGCGTTTCGGGGCGTTGTACCATCATCGAGACCAGCTTCTGCGAGACGAGGACGATCTCGGAGATCGTTCCGGCCCTGAAGTCGTCGGCAGTCCGGAGAGCGATCTCGCGCGCCGTATCGATGCTCGAAGCCCCGCCGAGCGGCCAACTGGAGTGATCCCGGAATCCCAGGCGCCGAACCGCGTTGCGCGCCTTCAGGCCGACCGTATAGTAACGCACGCTGCTTTGACCGCGTGCAAAAAGCTCGGCCGCGTGAATCACGTTGGAGTTGAACGCTCCGGCGAGCCCCTTGTCGGCGCTGATCAGAACGAGCCCCGCCGGCGCGCCCTCTTTTCCCGGTTTCATAAACGCGTCGTCCACCGATGAAACGGCACCGATCAGATCCTGCAGCATCTCCGCCAGCGCGTCGGCATAGGGTCGTGCACGCTTTTGCGCCGCCTCGGCGCGGCGAATCTTCGCCGCGGCGACTTGCTTCATCGCCTTGGTGATCTGCTGGGTATTCTTGAGCGACCGGATACGGTCGCGCAAATCTCGTACGGACGGCATAGTAGTCGAACTTTCGGCTCAGAAGCTCTTGTTAAACTCTGCAAGCGCCGTATCCAGCTGCTTGCGAGTATCGTCGGCAAGCTGGCCGCTTTGCGCGATGGCAGCCGAAATCTGGGGGTACTTGGCGTGCAAGAAGTCGATCAATCCGGATGCCCAGCTCTGCAGCCGCGCGGTCGGAATATCGTTGACGAAACCATTGGTAGCGGCGTAGATGATCGCGACCTGGTCCTGCATCGCCTGCGGTTGATACTGCGGCTGCTTGAGGAGCTCGGTCAACTTCTCTCCGCGCATCAACTGATTTTGCGTGGTCTTGTCGAGATCGCTGGACAGTTTGGAGAAGGCGGCCAGGTCCCGATACTGTGCCAGCTCTAGCTTGAGTTGACCGGCAACCGACTTCATCGCCTTCGTCTGCGCGGCACCGCCGACGCGCGAAACCGAGAGACCGACGTCTACTGCTGGACGAATTCCTTGGAAGAAGAGCTGCGGCGTTAGATAAATCTGACCGTCGGTGATCGAGATAACGTTGGTTGGAATGTAGGCTGAGAAGTCGCCGGCCTGCGTTTCGATTACCGGGAGCGCGGTCATCGAGCCGGCACCTATTGCATCGGAAAGTTTAGCGGCGCGTTCCAGCAGGCGTGAATGTAAATAGAAGACGTCGCCGGGGTAGGCTTCCCGTCCCGGCGGACGGCGGAGCAAGAGCGACATCTCGCGATAAGACTGGGCGTGCTTGGTCAGATCATCGTAGATGATCAGCACGTCTTTGCCTGCGTACATCAGCTCTTCGGCCATCGCACAGCCGGCGAACGGTGCCAGCCAGCGAAGTGCCGCCGCTTCCGAAGGGCTCACGGCGACGATGGTCGTGTACTCCATCGCCCCCTTCTGTTCGAGAACCTGGGCTAGCGCAGCCACGGTCGAGTTTTTCTGACCGATCGCAACGTACACGCAAAAGACGTTGGCGCCGCGCTGATTGATTATCGTATCGATCGCGATCGCCGTCTTTCCGGTCGATCGGTCGCCGATAATGAGCTCCCGTTGCCCTTTGCCGATCGGGATCAGTGCATCGATCGCGCGGATCCCGGTTTGCAGCGGCTGCTTGACGGGTTGCCGCTGTACGACGGAGGGAGCGATGTTCTCGATCGTGCGAAAGCGCGTGGTTTCGATCGGACCCTTACCGTCGATCGGTTGACCCAAGGGGTTAACGATGCGCCCCAGCAACGCCTCGCCGACGGGCACCGACGCAATGCGGCCGGTGCGCCTTACACGATCGCCCTCTTTAATCTCGACGTCGGGTCCCAGGATGACGACGCCGACGTTGTCCTCCTCGAGGTTGAGCGCCACGCCTTGCAGTCCGTTTTGAAATTCGACCAACTCGGATGACCGGACGCCTCGTAGGCCGTAGACGCGCGCCAGGTTGGCACCGACTTCGATCACGGTACCGACCTCGTCTTCTTGAATCTCGGTCTTGAACTGCTCGATCTGCTGTTTGAGAATACCGGCGATTTCGTCTGCGTTTATCATTCCTGAGCTTTCTTCATACGTTCGTGTTCGATTTGGTTAGGTGCTGGTAAAGAGTTCCCGGGCGAGCGCGTCGAGGCGCCCGGAAATCGTAGCATCAACGCGTCTATCTCCCATCATGAGGCGCAAACCGCCGATCACGGCCGGATCGACGACTTGGTTGACCTCGAACTTCTTGCCGTAAAGCCGCTCGAGCCGTTCGACCAATCCGTCGTACTCCGCGCGGTCGAGCATTCTCGCCGAGGTGATCGTCAGGGTCTCGGCCCCACGCGCCGCTCGCTCTAACGCGAGGTACTCCGCAACGATTGCTCCCAGCAATTTTTCCCGCCGTTTACGGACCAGAAGCAGCAGCGCGTGCAGTGCGACCTCGTGAATTTTCCCGTCGAAAACCTCCAGCAAAAGCCGCTCCTTGTCGGGACGGCTGATCACCGGTGACAGGAAGAAATCGTGGACGAGGCCGGGCTCTCCGAGCGCGGCTGAAATCGCTTGCAAATCGCCGCTCACGCGGTCGACGACCTTGCGTTCCCGTGCCAGCGATGCGATGGCATTAGCGTAGCGGCGCGCCAGGGTTTGGTTAACCACTCGCCGTTTGCTCCAGCGAGCTCAGGAAACCATTTACCAAACGCGTGTCGAGTTCGGGCCCGACTCGCTGGATCGCGTCGCTGCGCGCAAATCGCAGCGCGCGTTCCAGCAGCTCGTCGCGGAGCCGCTGACGCCCGGCCGCTCGAGCACGCTCGAGTTCCTTGCCGGCATCCCGTACGGCGCGTTCGCCGGCATCGGTTGCCTCGTGCAGCGTGGACTGCCGTTCGCGTTCGGCGTGATCGTCCGCGCGCCGCTCGATGAGCTCGGCATCGTGACGAGCGATTCGGATGTCCTCGTGCAATGCCTCGAGGGCGCCCTTCACCTCGTCGCGATGGCGTTCGGCTTCGGCGATCTGCGCATTGCTCCGCGCCTGCGCGGCGAGAAAGACCGGCATCAGCCAGCGGAACCAGATGAAAACGAGCGCGCCGGTAAACAGAATCGAGGAGAGAACCTGACTCCAAACCGCACTCTCGAGGTACAGCTGCGCTTCGCTCATCGCGCGGCCTCCGGAAGAACGCGATCGAGCATGAATCCGGCCAGCCGGCGCGCCTCCTCGTTTTCGCCGGCCCGCGCCGTTTCGAGCTCGGCCTCTGCCGTTTGCTGCGCCTGTTCGACGATGCTCTGCTTCCGTTGCGCATAAGTGCTCGATATCTCGGCCGCTTCATTCGATGCTCGAGCGCGTGCCGCGGCGACCCGATGCTCGGCTTCGCGCCGCGCCGAGGCTCGAATCTCCTCGGCCTGCGCGCGCAGCGTCCGCGCCTCCCCTTGGTACCGGTCGTAATCCGAGACGAGGCTGTTGATATACTCGCGTCGCTTTCTGATCGCCGTTGCAACCGGCCGCAGAAAGACGACGTTCAACACCGCGAAGAAAATCGCGAAGTTGATCAGCTGCACGACCATCGTTCCGTCGATCGAGAGAAACGACATGGGTTTCTTTTGAAACCTTTACTTGACCAGTGTCGAGATGATCGTCGGAACCTTGGCGACCACCAACAGGATGTAGAACGAGAGCGCGATCGCAATGAACGGCACCGCCTCAAGAACGCCGACACCTAAAAACATAAAGAGAAAGATGTTTGGGCGTGCCTCAGGCTGGCGCGCGATCGATTCGACCGCCTTGGCGGCAACCGTTCCGTCGCCGACCGCGGAGCCGAAAGCGACGCCTGAGATGATGATTCCAAAGCAGACCAGCGCCGCAGCTGCAATTAACGATTCTGGATTCAAAGCAGTTCCTTTCTAGTGTTCGTCGGCAAGCGCCAACGAGAGATAGACGATTGCCAGCAAGGTAAAGACAAAAGCCTGGATCGTTCCGACGAAAAAGTTGAAGAACTGGATCAAGATCGGAACTACGGCGACGCCTATCGATAGGTTGAAAAATCCGATGCTGATGCGTGCCAGGATGATCGAGGATACGATGATGAAAAGCAGCTCTCCGACAAAGATGTTGAAGAAGAGGCGCGCTGCAAGCGTTATGGGTCGAAGGATCTCGTCGATGATATTCACCGGCAGAAGAGCCGGGAATGGTTTGAGTACGTGGCCGAGATAGGAAACGCCCTTCTTGCGGAACGCCGCTATCTGAATCATGCAGAAGACGATCAGCGCGAGGGGCACGACGGTGTTGAGATCGGCAGTCGGCGAGCCGCCGAACGGCAGACCGAGCGCTTTGAACGGTACGATGCCGAACTGGTTGAGCAAGAAGATGAAGATGAAGAGCGCGACGAAAAATGGGACGAACGATTCACCGTCCTCACCCAGTACGCTGGTGGCGAGGTCGGCGATGTAGTTGAAAACCGCTTCGAGCACCGCTTGGCGCCGCGAGACGTACGGCGACCGGTAGCTGGCGCCGACCCAACCAAAAAACACCAAAGCGACGATCATCACGAGCCAAGTCGTCATGATCGTGTCGGCATGAACCGCACCCAGCACGGGCAGATGCCAAAGAATATGTTCGCCGATATGTTCGCGCACGCGTTAAGGTCCGTTTATGGCTTCCGTTGGAAGGCTCGCAGCGCACTGAGCGCATACGCCGCGAGAGGGAAAAAGAAACCGGCGAGAAACGGCCCGAGCGACCACCACGGTCCGCGGGCCGCCAACGCCGCGGCTACTATACTAAAGCCTGCCAGCCGCAGCAAACTACTTAACCCAAAGAAGGCCACGTTGCGCGTCTCTACCAGGCGCTCGCTTCCTCGCATGATTGCAAGCATATTGGCGATTCCGCACGCAACCCCGACGATCAGCGCCAGGCTGGCATACCTAGCCCAAGGTAAGAGCACCAGCGCGACGACGACCCCAACCAGCAGCGACCTGCCGGCAACCAACCATTTGAGTCGCTGATACCTCGCCAGGTCCGCTGCCGATTCGGCGTCGCTGTAGCTACGTCGGTCTAGAGCCATGTCCTGCCCCCAACGCTCTCCGGGCAAGCGCCGGCCGTCATTGCATCGACCGCGCCAAGAGCCGAAAGGCAGAGTAAGCGCCGATCGCCGCCCCGAGTCCCAACCCGAGAGGTGCCAAGAAAGGCAGCCGCCATTTTTCGCTCGCGATAACGCCGCACAAGAGCCCCACGACCGCTGCCGCCGCAAAGGTCCCCCCGGCCGCGAGGACCGGCAGCAGCTGCTTCACCGGCCCGCGGTCGCGGCCTCTCCGACAAAGGGCTGCGGTTGGGAACCCCCGCGGAATCGCGCCAATAGCCAGTCGACGATCCGGGCTGCCGCCTGGCCGTCGCCGTACGGATTGACGGCATGAGCCATTCGGGCGTACGCGGCATCGTCGGTCAAGAGGCGCGATGCCGCCTCGACGATGCGCGCGCGGCTGTGGCCGACGAGCTCGAGCGTTCCGGCGAGCAGACCCTCCGGACGTTCGGTCTCCTCGCGCATCACGAGCACCGGTTTACCGAGGCAGGGCGCCTCCTCTTGCAATCCGCCCGAGTCGGTCAGCACGAAGACCGAGTCCCGCACCGCCATAACCATCTCGCCGTAGTTCACGGGGTCGACCAAAACCACGCCGGGGACGTCGTCCAGAATCGAGTGGACCACCGGAGCGACGCGAGGCGACGGGTGTACCGGCCAATAGAGCTGCGGCTTCATAGGAAGTTCGGCTATCTCGCGCAGCGCCTCGCACATGTCGGGCATATGAGCGTGATTTTCGCGCCGGTGCGCCGTCACCACGATCGTAGGAAAGCTCGGATCGAGCTCCGCCCAGCGAGGCGGTCGCGGAAGGTTGCCGCGCTTGGACGTTTCGATAAAGGCATCGATCACCGTGTTCCCGGTCACGAAAACGTCGGCGGGCGCCACATTTTCCTGCAGCAAATGGTCGCGTGAGAGCTGCGTCGGGGCGAAATGGTACGACGCGATCGTCCCGGTTAGCCGGCGATTCATCTCTTCGGGGTAGGGCAGCCAGCGATCGCTGGTGCGAAGGCCCGCCTCGACGTGACCGACGGGAATCTGCTGATAAAATGCGGCGAGCGCCGCCGCACTGCTCGTCGTCGTGTCGCCGTGGACGAGCACGACGTCGGGGCGCGCGTCGAGCAGAACCGTTTCCATGCGCGTCAGCACGCGGGTCGTAATCTCGGTGAGCGTTTGATCGTCGGTCATGATGTCGAGATCGTAGTCCGGCGCGATCGAGAAGAGTGCGAGCAGATCGTCGAGCATCTTTCGGTGCTGCGCGGTCACGCAGACGAAATCGTCGATTTCATCGTGCTGCTGCAGAGCGTGCACGACGGGGGCCATTTTGATCGTATCCGGGCGCGTCCCGAAGACGCTCATCACCTTTAGTCTGGCTTGCATCGGCGGTTGGTAGAACCTCTCTTATGTAGCGTGGCGGAAGACGTGTGTAAATTCGCCCGAAAAGGCGAGGGCTACGGCACCTAGCACGAAGCAGACCGCATAGAGCAGCAGCACCGCTTGCCGTACGTTGAGGCCGAAGCGAAAGATCAGCTGATGGTGCAGGTGACCGCGATCGGCTTCCGTGATTCGCTTGCCGCTGCTCGCGCGGCGTACGATCGCCGCCGCAGTGTCGAGGACCGGAAGCGCCAACACCAATAGCGGTACTACCACGCTGATGGCGATGGCGGTCTTGCTCTCACCGATTATTGAAACGGTCGCAAAGACGTAGCCGATGAAGAGCGATCCCGCATCGCCGAGAATGATGCGCGCCGGATTGAAATTGTAAGGTAAGAAACCCAGCGAGGAGCCGGCCAATGCGATGACGACGAGCGCGACCACCGGGTTTCCGTGCAGGAACGCAATTACGAATAGAAAGATGCTCGAGATCGCGGCAACGCCGGCCAGTAACCCATCCAGCCCGTCGAGAAAGTTGATCGCGTTCATCATGCCGACGTACCACAACAGCGTGAGCGGTACCCCGACCCAAATTGGAAAGTCTATCCAATTCGTCCCGGGATTGCGATCGAAGGGATTATTTATTCCCGGAATGATGAAGCCGTACAACATCGAGATCAAGGCGACGACCACTTGCGCCACGAGCTTATTGCGCGCACGCATTTGCATGACGTCGTCCCATATCCCGACGCCGAGGATCAACAGGCTTCCGAAGAGTAGCCCTACGAGCTTGTGAACCGCGTCGAAACGATCGGGTGCGGGCAGGAGCGCAAAAGGCGAAGTCAGCGAAACGCCCAGCACCGTAAAGAGCGCAAACGCGAAACCAAAAAATACCGCGATGCCGCCGACCCGCGGCTTCGGAAGCTCGGGCATTCGCCGATGCTCCTCGGCGCGATCGACGATTCCGAGGCGGCTAGCAAGCCGAACCACCAACGGCGTGGCGAGGCTGCTAACCGCGCCCGCGATAACGAAAGCCGCCAGATAAATCAAACCTGCGTTCAAGGAATGCGAGTTCATCCCCGCACCCCCTCGAGCGCAGCGTAGGGAAGTAACACCACCCCGGCCTCGGCCAGCAGCTGCGACGCGACCGCGTCGGGGTACGCCTCGGCGTAGACGATCTTCGTTACGCCGGCACTGATCAGGAGCTTCGAACAGTTAACACACGGCTGGTGGGTGCAATAGGCGGTTGCGTGTTGCAGGCTGACGCCGTGCAGTGCGCCTTGGACGACCGCATTCGCCTCGGCGTGAGTAGCGCGTAGACAGTGTTCGTTGAGCAGCGTGCAGCCTACCTCGGTGCAGTGTGCCACACCGCGCGGCGCACCATTATACCCGGTGGTCAAGATTCGATGATCGCGCACTAGCGCGCAACCGACCGCGGCGCGCGGGCAGGTGGCGCGCGTACTCACGGTGTGCGCGATCTGCATGAAATACTCGTCCCACCCTGGGCGCATTGCCGTGCTTACGGTCGAATCAGCCTCGAGGCGGTGCTGCATCGAGTCTGGCTACGGAACATCGTACCGCGAGGTTAGCTCGTGGACGCGGCCGCGCAGGCGATCGATTTGGGTTCGGGTCTCGACGTCGTCGAGGGCCTCACAAATAATGCGCGCCACTTCACGGCTCTCGGGGACACCAAGTCCACGCGAAGTGACTGCCGGGGTACCGATTCGGATGCCGCTGGCCACCATAGGTTTTTGCCGATCGAACGGAATCGCGTTCTTGTTCACGGTGATTCCGATTTCGTCGAGATAAGCCTCAACCGCTTTGCCGGTAAGCCCTCGCACCGAAAGGTCGACGAGCATGAGATGCGTGTCCGTTCCGCCTCCGACGAGACGCAGCCCGGCGCGCGTGAACTCGTCGGCCATGGCACGGGCATTCTCCACAACCTGCCGCTGGTAACCGGCGAACTCGGGCTGCAGCGCCTCGCCGAACGCCACCGCCTTGGCTGCAATCGTGTGCATCAGCGGACCGCCTTGGATTCCCGGGAAGACGCTCTTGTCGACGGCCTGTGCCCATTTCTCGGTGGAGAGCACGAAGCCGCCGCGCGGACCGCGCAGCGTCTTGTGCGTTGTCGAGGTTACGAAATCCGCGAGCGGTACGGGAGAAGGATGGAGTCCGGTTGCGACCAGACCGGCCACGTGGGCGAAGTCGACCAAGAGCGCGGCACCCACCTCGTCGGCGATCTCGCGAAACGGCTCATACTCCATGATGCGAGGATAGGCGCTTGCGCCGGCGACGATCAGCTTCGGTTTGTGCTCGATGGCCAAGGCGCGAACTTCGTCGAAATCGATGAGCTCGGTGTCCCTCCGCACGCCGTATGCAACGGCATTGTAAAGCTTGCCCGAGAAACTTACTTTCGTTCCGTGGGTGAGGTGGCCGCCGTGCGCGAGCGACATGCCCAGCACCGTATCCCCGGGTTGCAAAAGCGCCATGAAGACCGCCATATTCGCCTGGGCTCCGGAGTGAGGCTGAACGTTGGCGTGATCGGCACCAAAGAGCTGCTTTACGCGATCGAGCGCGAGAGTCTCGGCAACATCGACCCACTCGCAACCACCGTAATACCGCTTGCCGGGATAACCTTCGGCGTACTTGTTGGTCATCACCGAGGCCATCGCTTCGCGAACGGCTCGGCTCGCATAGTTCTCCGAGGCTATCAGCTCCAGATTCTCTTTCTGGCGCCGTTCTTCGCCGGCGATGGCGGCAAAGAGCTCCGGGTCCTGTACTTCGATGGTAGTGGGCGCGAGAATATCCATTGGCTTGCCTTGTTCGCTAAGGAACTCCAATAAGCTCCTTGGGGGTGGCCGCGTCGGTGACCTCGCCGCGCTCCAAATCCTTGAGCGTGCGTGCGCGTTGCGCGTCGCCGAAATCGAAGAGCTGCGCGATGCGATAGGCGTGTCGTCCGCCATCGAACGGCGTGTCGAGGTAAACGTCGAGCATTCGCTCGATCATCTCCCAGCCGGTGAGCCGTTCCGAGAAGGCGATAACGTTCGCGTCGTTGTGACGGCGCGCCAGCTCGGCCGAGTAGGGTTCCGCAACCGGCGCACATCGAATCCCCGGCACCTTATTGGCCGCCATTGCGATGCCGAGGCTCGAGCCGCAAACCAGCACGCCGCGCTCGGCCTGACCGGTCGCCACCGCCTCGCCGACCGCATAACCGTATTGCGGATAGTCGACCGGCGTCGGGTCGTGCGTGCCAAAGTCGAGTACGCCATAGCCTCGGTCGCGTAGAATCTGCGCGATGCGGTCCTTGTATTCGAAGCCGGCGTGATCGGCGCCAAGTGCGATTTTCATGATGTTCTTTACCAATCCAACGGCAAGGGTGAGGCAGAATGAGCGGTCGAACTCGACGCCGATGAAGTTTGCCTGCGCGAGCAGCTCGATTCACCGCGACATCGAACGCGGCGAGCTCACGCAGCTCGAGTTTCTGGACGTTTGCGCGCGCGAGTTGGCTTGCGACGGCGTCGTCTTAGACGTACGCCATTTTCCGCGTCTCGACGGCGACTACCTCGCGCAAGTCAAGAAGATGGCGACCGACCGGGGGCTTACGATCGCTGCGCTGGCCGATTCGACGTTCTTCGGCTCGCCGCCGGAGCATATGTCGGACGTACTCGCGCAAGCCGTACAACTTGGCGCGCCGCTCGTCGCCGGCCCGTTGGCGCGCGAGATCGATTGTTCCTGGAACGATCAGCTCGCGCGGCTGGCGGTCGCAACCGCGCTTGCGAAAGCGCGCAACGTGACGCTTGCGGTGCGAAATGCTCCTCAGACTTTTGCCGCGAGCGCCCACGATTGCAAGCGCGTCGCTAAGGAAGCGGACTCGGCATGGCTACGCTTCGGTCCCGAGCCGCAACAGCTCGACGCCGCCAGCGACCCACGGGTACTGCAACCGAACACCGTCTTGCTCTGGAGCGGCCTTAGTTCGCAAACGGAGCGTTCGATCGCCGGCGTGATCGAGGTCTTCGCCGACTTTCGCGGACATCTCGCGCTCGACGAACCCTCCGGCGAGGCAAGCGTCGCCGCGCTCGCGGCGGCAATCAAGCTCTGGCGATCGGCGTGGGCTTCTAGCGCAGCCGCATAGGAAATACTCAACCGCAAATAGCGTCTTACGCGCGTGGCGAGCGAACCTGCATTCTCGCAGGTGGGTGCGGCCCGGGTGCCGGTTCGGCAGGTGCGTTATCGACCCACCGGTCCGTCGAGTCCGGAGCTGGTGCTCCCTAGGTCATATTAGTCGGTTCGGTACCTACGTGCGCTGCGCGCTATACGCAGTCGAGCCCCTCTACAGTATCACCGCCGGTCAAGTGGCAGTCGGATCGCGCCGAGGAAGGCGCCCTGCCCGGTGGAATGCGTCGCGGATGGCCGCGCTCTCCGTCACCGTCACGCCGATGGACCTCCCGCTCATTCATCCTTTCAGAACCGCTCGCGAGGAAGAGACCGTCGCGCGTACCGCACTCCTGGTAGTTCGGGCGGGCGATCGCGAAGGAATCGGCGAGGCGACGCCGGTCGGGCGTTACGACGAATCGGTGGAGAGCGTCGCCGCGTATTTTGCCGCTCATCCTCTCGCCGCCGACGACCCATTTCGACTCGAAACGTTGCTTAACCCCGCGATTCCGGCCGCCGCCCGGGCCGGGCTGGATCTAGCGTTGCACGATCTGATCGGCAAAGAGTTGCATAAGCCGCTTTACGCACTGTTCGGGCTCGATCCGGCGTTGACGCCGCAAACTTCTCGCACGATCGGCATCGCCGACCCCGAGCTAACGCTGCGCAAGGTGCGCGAAGTCGCCAGCCATCCGATTCTCAAAATAAAATTGGGGAGCGGCACGTTCTCCGACCAGATAGAGACGATTTCTGCGATTCGTGGAGGATATGGCGGCACGCTTCGCATCGACGCCAACGAAGGATGGGAAGTCGAGGACGCGATCCGTATCCTGCGAGAGCTCGAACGGTTCGATATCGAGCTCTGCGAGCAGCCGATACCGGCCGGGCGCCCCGAGCAACTGCGCGCGATTCGCGAGCGCGTCTCAATTCCGATCGTTGCCGACGAGGACGCCCTGGTCGCCGCTGACCTGCCGCGCTTGAACGGCTGTGTCGACGGCGTCAACGTTAAGCTTGCGAAAACCGGAGGTATCCGCGGCGCGCTGGCGATGATCCACACCGCCCGGGCGATGGGCTTGAAGGTGATGCTTGGGTGCATGGTAGAGAGCGCGATCGCCGCAACCGCCGCAGCGCACATTTCGCCGCTGGTTGACTGGGCCGATATCGACGGACCGCTGCTGATCGCGCACGATCCCTTCACGGGCGTCAGCTACGACCAAGGCAAACTCGTTCTGCCCGATGCGCCCGGGCTCGGTGTGCGCGAAGGCGCGGTCGCATGAGCCGGCGTTATGCGATCCTCGCGCCGAACCGTTTTTTCGATGCGGACGCGAAGACGGCGCACGGAGTAATTCGCTATGGAAGCGATGAGGTCGTAGCCGTGATCGATCCTTCGCATGCCGGGCGGAGAATACGCGATGTGGTCTCATATCTCGACAGCGATGCGCCGATCGTGGCCAACCTCGCGCAAGCGCTGGAGTTTTCTCCTACCGCGCTGCTGATCGGCACGGCCCCCAAAGGCGGCGGTTTACCGCCCGAGTGGCGCAGCGCCGTGCTCGACGCGATCGGAGCGAGGCTGGAGATCGTGAGTGGTTTGCACGAGATGCTCGCCGAGGATCGCGAGTTCCACGTCGCTGCGCGTGCTGCCGGAACCACGATCTGGGACGTTCGAGTCCCGCCCGAGGTGCCGCTTTTTTCCGGCGATGTCTACGGCGTAAAGGCACCGGTGCTGCTCACGGTCGGCAACGACTGCGCGGTCGGAAAGATGTCGGTGGCACTCGAACTGGTGCGCGCCGCCAACGAGTCGGGGACGCGAGCACGCTTCGTCCCGACCGGTCAAACCGGCATCCTCATCGCGGGATGGGGGATTTCGGTCGACCGGGTCGTCGCCGATTTTGCTGCCGGTGCGGCCGAACAGCTCGTCCTTTATGCCGCCCATGAGGGAGCCGATTTAATTGCGGTCGAGGGACAAGGCGCGATCAATCACCCGGCGTATGCTGCCGTAACGCTTGCGTTGATGACCGGTTGCGCTCCCGACGCGCTCGTTTTGGTCTGCGATCCGCGCCGTACGAATATTGAATCCTATCCGACGCCGACGCTGCAGTATCGCGAGCTTATCGACATCCACCAATCCCTGTTGAAAACGCTCAAGCCGGCCGACGTTGTCGGCATCGCGCTCAACACTCGAGGGTTGACGGAAGCGCAAGCGCTTGCCGAGATTGCTCGCGCTCGCGACGCGACGGGACTACCCGCCGATGATGTCGTTAGGTTTGGACCGCAAGGTTTCTATGCGGAGATCGCTCCCCGCCTGGTCAAACGTCCGCCACTCACGACGGCATCTCACGCGTGAGCCGGCGGCGTCTCGCCTACATCGGGCTTGCAATCTTGCTCGCAGCCGCCGGCTGCGCGCGGCCGCAAACGGCCTCGTCGAATGGCGAACGGAACTCTTGGACCGTTCCGGGCGTCTTGCGGCTCGGGGAAGACGAAGAGCCCGACAGCTTGAATCTGATGTACGCTCACACCGCGGCGAGCGATACGATCGCCGGCTTACTCTTCTCGTTTATCCTCCGGTACGACGCGCACGGGAACTACGTTCCCGATCTTGCCACCCAGGTGCCGACGCTTCAAAACGGCGGCATCAGCCGCGACGGCAGACGGATCGTCCTGCATTTGCGCCGCGGGGTCGTTTGGTCCGACGGCGCACCGCTGACCGCGGCCGATTGGCTCTTTACCTATCGCGCGGTGATGAATCCGTCAAATAACGTCAAGACGCGTTACGGATGGGACGCGATCGCGTCGGCGAGTGCGCCCGATCCTCACACCATCGTCATTCGACTCAAACGCCCGAACGTCACCGTACTGGACATTCTTGGAATGGGTGGCGCAGCCTACCCACCCTTACCAGCGCATCTGCTGGCTAGGACGCCGAACCTCAATGCGGCTTCATTCAACGAGCACCCCGTTTCCAGCGGTCCGTATTTGCTCAAAGAATGGAACCACGGATCCTCGCTGGTCTTCGTACCGAATCCGCGCTACTTCCGGGGCGCGCCGAAACTGAAGGAAGTCGTTTGGCGGGTGGTCCCCGATATCAACACGCTCTTCAATCAGCTCGCGACCCACGAAATCGACGTATACCCAAACGTCAGCCCCATCGTCATCACGCGCCTTTCGAGCGTTGCGGGCGTCAGGGTCGATCGCCGTCCGATCGCCGAGTGGCGCCATCTCGGCATGAACGTGAGCCGTCCCACGCTGGCCGACCTCCGCGTGCGCCGCGCAATCGCCGAGGCCGTCGATTGGAAGCGGATCAACGACACGGTTTTTCACGGCTTTGACCAACTCGCGGTCTCCGACATTTTTCCCGGGTCGTGGGCCGCCCCGGCGCTGCCGCCCTACCGTTACGATCCGGCCGAGGCAAAGCGTCTTCTTGCCGACGCCGGTTGGAAGGTCGGGCCAGATGGTTTTCTTCACAAAGGCCCTCTCGCGATGCACCTTACGATCTACGCCACAACCGGCCACCAAGAGAACACCGAGTCGCAGGTGTTGATTCAGTCCATGCTGCACGCGGTGGGCATTGACGTTGCGATCCGCAACTATCCCGGCAGTTATCTCTTCGCCACCGACGGCCCACTCTACAGCGGTAAGTACGATCTCGAATGGTCGATCGAAACGAACGGACCCGACCCCGAGAACTCCGGCGATTGGAATGGTGCGTTCATTCCGCCGAACGGGGCTAACACGTCCTGGCTGAACGATCCAATCGTCAACGCGACGAGCACCGCGGCGGCCGCCACGTTCGACCAAGCCTCTCGCAAGGCGCTCTACCAACGCGAGGAAGAGCGCATCCGCCAGCTCGTTCCTGCCGTCTTCTTCAGTTGGCGAACCAACTACACCGCAATGAATGAGGATCTCAAGAACTACGTTCCAGGCGCCTTTATCGGCGACACCTGGAACGCATGGCAGTGGAGCATTTGAGCGCGCCGGCGTTCGCGCAAACGTTCGACGCTTTTGAAACGGCTCGTTTGTTCTTCGAGCCCACGCGCCGCGGTGTGCTGAGTTGGAACACTCATGCGCCGAGCGGACGCCTTGCATTCCGTCTTCTGCGCGCGGGGCGACCCTCAGGCGAGTGGCTCGATCACTCGGAGTGGCAACCGTCCGCGGCAAAATCATTCAGTCCGGAGCACGCCGGCGTTCGGGTCGACATCGACGTCATTCGTGCCGTGCAACCGTTCGACGGCATTGAAGTGCGGGCACGCGAGGTGCAATTCGAGTTGATCGCCTTCTCGTCACCGGTGCATTCGCGCCCTTCGTTTCCCTATGCGCGCGACGCGCTGATCCTCGACGTGCCGGCCCGTTCCCAATATGCCGCTGCCAGCGAGGAGCGCGGCTGGTGCAGCCCGGCAAGCCTAGCCATGATTCACGCTTTTCACGGGATCGACCAATCCGTCGCCGAAGCCGCGCGCAGCGTCTTCGACCGCGCTTATAACGGTACCGGGAACTGGGCCTTCAACGTCGCGTACAGCGGAAGGCTCGGCTTGCGGGGCGTGATCGCCCATCTCTGCAATCTCGACCACGCCCAGCGTCTCATCGAGCGCAACCTTCCGGTCGCGATCGCGTACTCTTGGCGCGACGGCGAGTTGCCCGGTGCTCCGCTCGAGCGTTCCGACGGGCACCTGGCCGTGCTGTGCGGCTTTACGCGCGACGGCGACTGCGCGATCAACGATCCCGCCGCACCTTCCGTGCGCGTCGTCTACCCCCGCGCTGCGCTGGAGCAGATCTGGCAACGCAACGAGGGAATTGCCTACGTCGTTGCTCCGGTCGGCATCGAATACGCCGACGTGCTCGTGCCGCATTAATCGCCCGCGGCATCTGAACACCGAGGTCAGAGGCGTTCGAGCAACGCCTCGTTATCGAGCCTGGCTAAATCTGCGGGGAGACGCTCGCGGAGGCGCCCTGCGAGTTGCGCCGCAAGTTCCTCGCGGCGATCGGGCGATAGCGCCTCGCGGCGTTTGAGGAAACGTCTAATCAGCGCGCGCTCTTCGCCGTCCAGATATGCGGTTGAAGCGTAATCTGGTTCATCACCCCGCTGCGTAAGGGAGCGCGGCACGCCTAGGCGAGCATCGCGGACGACCACGGTTCCCGCTGCAAGGTCGCCGAGGCGCTTATTTTCCGGTGAGATCAGCGCGCTGATTGCGGCCAGGATATAGTAGCCGATCAGCTGCTCACCCACGCGAATGAGGTTGCGAATCAGCGAGGCGCCAAAGTCGATGGGATAACCCCCATCGCGCACGACCCGAAGCCCGAGGAGTTTCTTGCCGGGCGTTTGCCCATCCCACAGCGCCTCGAAGACGATGAAATAGCCAAACAAAGTCGCGAACACGATAGTGACGAGCAACGCGACAGCGAGGCTGGCGGCAAACTTGTCGGCAACGGGCGGCGGCCCGTGGCGAGCGATCTCACGCGAGCCAGCCAGAATGATTCCGCCGAAGATCGCGATCAGCGTCACGACCTGGATCGCTTGATCCACTATCAGAGCGAGAAAGCGGCTTCCTAAACCGGCGAGCTCGTAGCTAAATGCGATGCTCTCGGGCGTACGAACCTCAAGGGTACGATCCACCCGAGCCAGGTTCGACGAGGTGCGCTCGCTAACTGCCGATCGTTGACACAAGCCGCTTTTGTCGTGCGCCGATCCGATACGTGGCAACGCCTCGACGCGCTCCTTAAGCGAATCGAGCAACGGAGCGCGCGCGCCCTCTCGCCGGACGAGATTTACGAGCTCGGCGTACTCTACCGGGCGACCACGAGCGACCTCGCGTATGCCCAAGGGCGCGGCTACGAGCGCGCACTCCTCGAATATCTGAACCGCTGCGTTGCACGCGCGCACGCCCGCGTCTACGCGCGCGCGCCGCAAAGCAGCCTAAAGCGCATCGGCGACTTTTACGCCCGCGCTTTCCCGCAAGAGTTTCGCCGTTCGTTGCCTTTCGTTGCAATCTGTGCGGCGATTACGGTGGCATGCGCGATGGTCGCGTACGCATTGGTCCGCAACCACCCGGCCGATGCGTACGCGCTGCTGCCGAAGTTCCTAGTCCCCGAAACGATCCGCAAGAGCCTCCACGACTCGAACTTCGCCGTCGATCCCAGCTTCGCGCCGGCGATGTCGACGATGATCATCACCAATAATGTCAAGGTCGCGATCGTTGCGTTTGCGGGCTCGATCACGCTCGGCGCGCTGACCCTTTATATCATTGCCTTTAACGGGCTGATCTTGGGCGGGTTGGGGGCCCTCTTCACCAATGCCGGATTCGGCAGCGATTTTTGGGCTACAATCGCGCCGCACGGCGTCATCGAACTGACGGCAATCCAGATCGCCGGCGCAGCCGGGCTATTGATCGCGGCCGGCATCGTCAACCCCGGGCGCCGGCGACGGCGCGACTTGATCGTCGCCAACGCTCGGCGGGCGGGAACGTTGATTCTGGGAGTTGCGTCGATGCTCATCGTCGCCGGTACAATTGAAGCTTTCGTCTCGCCGCAGCGCCTGCCGGCATCGGTTCGAATTGCGGTCGGGTTGTTCACCGCCCTGATCTTGATCCTATACTTTACCGGCGCGGGGCGGCAGGCCGAGCGCGTTACAGCAGCCCCCGACGCTTAACCCGCAGGTACTCGTCAATGAGGGCCGTCGACAGCGTCTTGGCCGGCACGTCGATCACGATCGCGCCGGCACGCTCCAGCATCATCTTGGCGGCGCGCCGTTCGTTGGCTAAACCGAGCGCGACGTTGGCCCGATAGGCTTCGCTAACGGTGCGCGGCTCCTCCGAGAGCGCTTCGCTCACCGCGGCGTCATTCATGAAGACGCAGATCAGCAGGTGGTTCTTGGCCAGCGAGCCGGCCTCCGCCATCACCGCCGCCTGCGTCAGCGGATCGATCACGTCGGTGAGGAAGACGATCAGTGAGCGCTTGTGCAGGTGATGGCGCAGGTAAGCGAAGGCGCGCGTGTAGTTGGACTCTTCGAACCGAGGCTCGAGATCGTAGAGTTCGTCGGTGAGGCGCGCGATCGACGCGCGAGTAGAGCGCGGAGCGGTAGCAGCGAGAATGTCGCGGGCAAAGGCGACTAGGCCCACACGGTCGTTCGCGAATCCCGCGATGGTGGCCAGCGAGAGCGCCGCCGTCACCGCATAGTCGAGCTTGCGGCGGGTGTCAATCCGGGGCGTCATGAGGCGCCCGCAGTCAAGGAGCAGCAGGATGTTTTGGCTGCGCTCGACCTCGTGTTGTGCCACCATCAGCTTGCCGCGGCGGGCCGTCGCTTTCCAATCGACCGCGCGAAAGGCGTCGCCGTCGCTCCATTCGCGCAGCGACTCGAACTCGGTACCGGCGCCGCGCAGCTTCATGCGGCGAAGACCCGCTTCAATCGTGCGATTGCGGAGGTGGAGTTTACCGTAGCGCACGACCGCTGCGAGGTCGGGGAAGACGCGGATTGGTTCGGGCGCAGCGATTCGCAGACGGCGGCGCAGCAGTGCGAGCGGGTTTTCGTACCAGATGTAGAGCGTGCTCAGCTCGTCCGAGCCGCGCTCGACCGGAACGATGGCGCGAGTAAGGGTCGTTCGGCTTTGCGGCGGGACGCCGGCGATGAGTTCGTCGACTTCGAAGCGTAGCGTTCGCGCGGGCGTTTCGATGACGCCGATGCGGATGGTGCGGTTCGAACGGTTCTCGATCGTGTATGCAATTTCGGTGCGAACGCCCAGCGCGAAGTGTTCCGGCGCTGCGCGCATGACACGCAGCGCCGATGAAGGCGGCCCGAGGAGACCGTCGACGATTGCGGCGATCGCAAGCGCGACGGCGAGGATGATAGCGAAGGGTGCGAAGATCGGGATACCGGGTGAGCACGCGAGGAGCAGCGCGATCACGCCGAGCATCCAGAGGAAGCGCGCCGTGACCCACGCGGGGAGCCACGGCTGAAACCTGCTCAGCCGGTCACGGTGATGCAAGATCGTCACGCGGAACGGGGATGGTGGCCAGGATTTCGCGCAGGACGTCGTGGGCGGAGACGCCTTCAATCTCAGCGTCGGGCGCGACGATCAGGCGATGCGGAATCACGAAATCAGCGACGTCCTTCAGGTCGTCGGGCATCGCGAAGTCGCGCCCTGCGATCGCGGCAGCTGCCTGCGATGCCGTCAGCAGTTGGATGCCGGCACGCGGTGAGGCTCCCAGCGTAAGGCGCGGGTGCGAGCGCGTCGCCGCGATGATCCGATAGGTATACTCGCGCACCCTGCCGGAGAGATGCACCTCTCGGACGGCCCGTTGCGCTTCGAGCATTTCGGCAGCATTCGTCACCGGCACAATGCTCGACGCCTCCAACGCGCGCGCATCGAAGCCGGCCGCCGTGCGCGCGAGCAGCTCCAGCTCTTGCGCCTCTTGCGGATACGCTGACTCGACCTTGATCATGAAGCGGTCGAGTTGCGCCTCCGGCAGCGGATAGGTACCTTCGTACTCGATCGGGTTTTGGGTGGCGCAGAGTAGAAACGGCTGGGGCAGCGGATACGGCACGCCGTCGATGGTGATACGCCCCTCCTCCATCGCCTCCAGCAGCGCCGACTGGGTCTTGGGTGGCGTCCGATTCACCTCGTCGGCGAGCACGACGTTGGCGACGATGGGGCCGGTGCGTGTGGTAAACTCTGCAGTCTGAGGATTGAAGACCGTCGTGCCGACAACGTCCGAGGGCATCAAGTCGGGCGTGAACGCGATGCGGCGAAACTCTAGACCTAAAAGCAGCGCCAACGCGCGTACCGCCAACGTTTTGCCGGTTCCGGGCACCCCTTCGATCAGCACGTGACCGCGCGCGAGCAGCGCAATCGTCAGACCCAGCGTCAGGCGATCGGCGCCGACCAAGACGCGCTCCATTCCGGCCGCCAACCGGCCGGCGACTTCTTGAACCGAGGTATTCACGCGCGCTCCTTTCGCCTCTGAAAATCAATGGCGGCGTTCCAAATCACGTCGTCGTCGGAAGGACGGCGCGCCGAACGGCGCATCAGTTCCGCCATCGCGGTGATGTAATGCGACGAGTCGCGCTCGTCGGGCGGATCCGGCAGGTATGGCGGGGCAAACGGAACGTTCGCTCCGATCAACCCGATCGCAACCAGTGCGACGACGATCCAGATTGCGGCGCGCACCGGGTTTGGGAGTACGCTCCACATGGTCGGATCATCGCTGTACCCGTGAACGTACTCGTCGAAAGCCGCCTCTCCGTGGTTCGCGATGACATTGTAGGCAAAACGCAGATTATCCGCGTTGCGCAACTGATCGTTGCCGAAGAGCGCGGGAGCGCTGACGGCAATCACCTCGCCGCGACCGAACCGATACCACACGGCGGCCATTCCCCGGTCGTTGGCGAGCAGCGGAATACCGCGCGGTTCTTTGAAGGGAAAGATCCACTCGATCGACCCACTCGCGCGCCCGACGCCCGCCGTGTATGCGTTGCGCGGGAGCGCGATCGCGTCCCCTCCCCTTGTCTGCAGTCGTAGCGTCGTCCCCACGCCTGGGGTTACGTCCTCCGGGCCGGCAAACTCGGCATCGATTGCGACGAAGCGACCGCCGTTTACCACGAAGCGGCGCAGCAGCGCCGCATCGTGTTCGTCGAGTGGTTTAGCGGATGGATCGTCTTCGTATCCGGTGACGATCAGCGTCCGAATCGCCGGGTCGAGCGTGCCCAGCACGCCTTCGAATCGTCTCACCGGTGCGCCGGCCGCGCGGAGCACTTCGTAGAGTGCGCGGTAACCGTTCGGGCCCGTGTCGTAGGTGGAGTAGACTGAAGGGTGGCGGCTTTGCTCCATGGTGCCGCGCTCGTAGCCCAGCAGCAGGAGCAGCAGCGCGCAGATCGCGAGAACGACAACGTCGAGGTGCAGCTTTATGGCTGCGCTCCAGCCTGCAGAAGCGCGGCAAACGCGTTGCGGGCCTGATCCCATTGCGGCTCCTCGACCGCACGCTCGGCATAGGCCTTTTGCACGAACGGTGCTGCGACCTCATCGAACGGGACGATCAGGGCTGCATTGCGTGCACGAAGCTGGCGCCGCAAATCTCCCACAGTGGCGCTGGATGTTGCATTCACGGTGCCCTGCCGGTCGAGCAGCGCAACCGTAGCAGCAAAGAGCCATACCGCGGCCTCGCTATAGTCACCGTGACTTGCCGCGTTACAGGCCTGCTTGTAGAGCGCACGCGGAGCCGGTGGTTCTTCGAGCGGCTCAGAGGTCTGGAGCGGATCGGTCCCTGCAAGCTGCAAATTTCTAACCACGCGAATCACGGCGAAAATCAAAGCGAGGCCGACCAGCGCGAGCAGCACGTCGCCGATGCTTGCGGCTTCTTCCCTGCCGGCTCGAACGCGCGCGAAGAGCGCGCGCCAAAACTCTTGCCAGCGATTGTAACCCCAGCGCCAGGCCTGTAGCCACCATGGCTCAGCCGCCGGCGGGGGTGACGGTTGCGCCAGCCGATACCGCCCGACAATACCGAGCTCGCGCTGCGCTAGCGCGCGTAAATCGGACGGCGGTGCTGCGCGATTTGGCAGCGCGGGCGGCCCTGACTCGAGGCGTACCTCGGAATGCGTGCGATTCGCGCGAAGCCAGCGTTCGATTAGGGCTTCTCGCGAAGGCGTCAGCGAAACCGCGATTGCGACCGCAACGATCACGCGACTTGCGCGCCGGTCAGCCGCTCGAAGGCCGCCTCCAGATCGAGGCCCTCGCGCCGAATGCGCACGTCGAAGTAGTAGATCGCGAGGAGCACCGTACCGAATGGAGCGATGATCGCTCGGCTGAGCGAACTTATCATAGCCGCTAGCCCCGGCAAGTGCATAAGTGCGGCAACCATTCCGAAGATGCCAAACGTCAGCGAGGCGCCCACCACCGCTGCACCGGCCGCGAGCGCAAAGAGCAGCGCCCGCCAGAACTCGGCTCGGTTGAAGACGCGCGAAAAGCCCAATACCAGCGACGCCACCGCCCCGCGCTCTTCAATCACCACCCCGTACATCGCAAATGTGAGGGCCACGACGAGCGGTGCGAGCAGCGGCACCATGACGATCAAAATAAGGAGCGCGGCAATGGCGGCCAGCCACATGGGAGCGATCGGACCCGCGACCACCCCGAGCAACGCTACCATCAGCCCGAGCACCAGACCGATAGCGAAGGCAGCCAGGTAGCATCCAAAGAAAACGAGCAACTGTAGAACTAGCATCGCAGCGATTTGAAGCCAGCGGCGGAATACGACCCCGTAGCAGGCACGAAACTCGACTGGCTGATTGCGATAGAGACGCGCTACGCCCACCGCTACCGCGTTGAGGACGAACGGCCAAATAACGTACGCTAAAGCCGCTAGCCCAACCAAGGCCGCGATCGACCCTGGAGAATCGAAGAGGGTGGGGACGTGCTCCGTCCCGGCGCGTCCCGGATGCTCGAGGATACGAATCATCGCGTCCAGCTGCGGCTGAGCGTTACGATCGTAGATGTATTCCGAGATCCACAGCGGCACGATCACGACCGCCACGATGGCCGCAAACGGCACGAGGTTACGAATGTAAAGAGTAACGGCCCGGTCGAAGATCTCGCCGAATCCGAGGGGTCGAAGCTCCATTTCAGGCGGCTCCTTCCAACGCGTTTGGAACATCCCTGCCTGCGCAACCGCTGCCAAGGTCCGCCGGTCGATTCGTGCGTACTCTCTCTGGGAGAAGGAGACTTCAAACGTGCGCAAACCTTTTGAAACCGTCCTTGGGGCGGTTGCGTGGCTTTCTCTCATCAATCTCGCCGGCTGCGCCGGGGGCATGTCGACGGTCGCACCGTCGGGCGGGACGCAGCCGCAGTTTACCGTCGCGCGCAGCGGCGCGGTGTCACCTATTCCACCCGGCATGCGAACCGCAGCCGGCGGCGGCCGACAGAGCTTCACCGAGCACCCCAGCGGAAGGCGCGGCGGAGATTTGTACGTCGGCCAGTTCAGCGGAACGCCCGTTCAGGAGTACCCCCTTCAGAATAAAAAGAATGGACCTCCGCTCTGTTCGCTCAGCGGTGAAAGCGTCAACGGAATCGCGGTCGATCCGGCCGGAAATCTGTGGGTGCCGAGCGGCACCGGCGGAGGTCAGGGATTCACGCAAGAATATGCACCACATTGCGGCAAGCCGATGTTGAAGATTACCGATAATGACGGTCAGCCGGCCGACGCCGGCTTCGATAGTCACAGAAACGTCTACATCCTGAGCATCTTCGGCAAATCGGGAGCTTCCGGATCAGTGGACGTCTATAACTCGACCGGCACGCTGCTCCGCAACCTCAGCGATTCAACGTTCAGCGAGCTGATCGGTATCGCAACCGACAGCCACGACAACGTCTTCGTGTCCAATCGCCAGTCGAACGGGGATGCCAACGTCCTCGAGTTTCGCCACGGCAAGATGCCGGGTGCGGTGCTTGGCGCCATCACGCTCGGGCTGCCGGGTGCGCCGCAACTCGACAAATCCAACAATCTCATCATCACCGATTGGGATGCGCTCACGCTTAACGTCTACGCGCCGCCCTACACCGGCTCACCCACCGTTACGCCGATGGTAGGACTCTCGCTGTGGTGTCCGCTCGACCGCAAAGAAACTCACCTCTACTGTGCCAATACGAGCGGCTCCGTTGACGTGTACGATTATCCCAGCGGAACCCACGCCTATAGCTTTACCAACGGCCTATCACCGAGCGGGTTTGCAAGTGGCTCGGCGGTAGCGCCGGCGGCCCGCCTGTAACGAAGACGCAACGTTGCTTCGGATGCGGCCCAAGTCGCTTGACGAAATCGAAAGTGCGGTCGTGCGCTGCCGGCGCTGCCCGCAACTGCGCGCCTATGCCGCACAGATCGCGCGAGAGCGTAAGCCCGCGCATCGCGATTGCAGCTATTGGGGGAAGCCCGTTCCCGCATTCGGCGACGCCGAGGCACGCTTGATGTTAGTCGGCCTGGCTCCCGGAGCCCACGGCAGCAATCGCACCGGACGCCCCTTTACCGGTGATGCCTCGGGCAACTTCCTATACCCCGCGCTCTACCGCGCCGGCTTCGCCTCGAAGGCTGAGGCGATCGCTCGCAACGACGGTTTGGCGCTGAGCGATTGCCTCATCACGGCCGCGGCGCGCTGCGCCCCGCCGCAAAATAAGCCGACCCCGGCGGAGCTGAAAAACTGCTTTAGCTATCTGGTCGAAGAGTTCGACGCACTCAAGCGATTGCGTGTCGTGATCGGGCTGGGTGCGATCGGCTTCGCTGCGATCCTCCGAGTTCTTCGCGCGCGCGACTTCGCGCTCGATCCGATCCGGCCGGCCTTTGCGCACGGCGCCGAGCTAACCGCCGCCAATGGAGCGCGCAAAATAACGATTATCGCTTCCTATCATCCTAGCCGCCAGAATACAAACACCGGCAAGCTTACCGCGGCGATGTTCGACGCCATTTTCAGCCGGGCGCGGGAGGTTCTATTTTCAGATGAAGGTCGCGAAGAAGCTGCTCCGGTACGGGGCTCGGCGCGTCCATCATCAGGTCGCGCGAGACTTGGTTCTTCGGAAAAGCGGTAACCTCGCGCACGTTCTCCTCGCCGCAGGCAATCATTACGATCCGATCGATTCCGAGTGCCATGCCGCCGTGTGGCGGAGCGCCGTACTCGAGCGCGCGCACGAAAAAGCCGAAACGATCCTCGACCTGCTCCGGCGTGAACCCGAGCATCTCAAAGATCTTGCGCTGCTCCGCCGCTTTGTGAATGCGGATCGAGCCGGAACCCAACTCGTATCCGTTGAGCACCATGTCGTAATGCTGAGCTCGCATCTCCATCGGAGCTCGATCGATAAGCGCCCAATCTCCCGGAGCAGGCGCGACAAAGGGATGGTGCGCGGGCATCGGCTTACCGGTCTCTTCGTCGATCTCGAGGTACGGAAAGTCGGTCACCCAGGCAAAGGCGTAGACATTGGGGTCGCGCAGCCCGCAGCGTTGGCCCACTTCATTACGCATCTTCCCGGCAACCGCATAGGCAAGCTCGCTCTTGTCGGCAAAGAGCAACACCGCATCGCCGGTCTGCGCATCGACCGCCTCGCGAACGCTTGCGACGTTCGCATCGGTCAAAAATCGTGCAGCCGAAGACTTCATGCCATCGGCGCCGAGCGCGATCCACACCATCCCCCGTGCGCCGAATTGCTTCGCCGTCTCGGTAAGCGCGTCGAATTCGCGCCGCGTGAGCGCGGCGCCACCCGGATACCTCAATGCAACGATCGCGCCGCCCGCGTCAATCGCGGAGCGAAAGATTCCAAACTCGGTTCCGGCAAACGCGCCGGACACGCCGGCAAGCTCCAGCCCGAAACGCAGGTCCGGTTTGTCCAAGCCATAGCGCGCAATTGCCTCGCGATGCGTCAGCCGCGGAAACGGCGGGAGATCGATCTCGAGAACGGCGCGCCAGACGTAGCGCATGCACGCCTCCATGACCTCGAGCACCTCCTCCTGCGTGCAGAAGGAGAGTTCGACGTCGAGCTGGACAAACTCGACCAGCCGATCGGCCCGCGGGTCCTCGTCGCGCATACAGCGTGCGATCTGCATGTAGCGTCCGAAGCCGGCAATCATCAAAATTTGCTTGAGCAGTTGGGGCGACTGCGGCAGCGCGTAAAAAGAGCCGGGATAAAGACGGCTGGGCACGAGATAGTCGCGCGCTCCCTCCGGCGTCGATTTGATCATCATCGGGGTCTCGATTTCCAAGAAATCGCGCGAGTCGAAGAAGTCGCGCATGGCCTTAATCATGCGATGACGCGTACGCATATTGCGCTGCAGGCGAGGCCGACGCAGATCGAGATAGCGATACTCGAGCCGAAGATTTTCATCCACCGGTTCGTCAATGTTGACTTGAAACGGCGGCACTTGTGAACGGTTGAGTATTTCCAGGTTCGCGACGGCGACCTCGACATCGCCGGTAGCCAGCTTCGGATTCTCGGTGCCGGCCGGGCGGTGACGGACTGTGCCGATGACGCGCAGCACATCCTCGTTGCGCAAGTGCTCGGCTTCGCTAAAACTTGGATGCCCCGGATCGAAGACGATCTGCGTGATCCCGTCGTGGTCGCGAAGGTCGACGAAGATCAAGCCTCCGTGGTCGCGTCGCCGGTTTACCCAGCCGTTCAGCTCGATGGTGGCGCCTTCATCGCCGGCGCGCAACGCGCCGCAGGAGACTCTATCGCCCACCGCGCCCTTCCTTAATTCCGGAGACGTAGTAGTACTGCAGCAATAGCTCGCGCGCGAGCCTCGAGCTCCCGGCCTGACGGTCGATATAGCCCAGGACGTGCGGCAATCGTGTGAGCGCGGAGTGCAAACCGAGGGAAAGCGGCGTCATACCGAGATTGAGCATCACGTCCCAGTGCGGATGCTTGCGGTAGAATCGCGCAGTCGATCGCCCCGCCATCCGCATCTTCTCCTTTTGGTCCCCGTACGGTACGTCTTGGCAATGGTAGCTCACGGCGCGTGGTTCGTAGCAAATCTCGATGCCCATCGCGCGCAGGCGGTAGCCGAGTTCCAAGTCCTCGTGACCATATCCCGTAAAATCCTCGTCGAAGCCCCCGGCTCGCAACAGATCCTCACGCCGCACCGAGGCATTCCCGGTGAGAAAATAGAGCCACGAGAGCTTTTTTCGGGACGGCGGATGGAGACGCCCGCGAAGTGCCGGATGATCGCGTTTGTTGACGTAATCGTCCAAGTCCTTGACTTGCACCTCCAGCCCGACGACCGCAATGCCGGCTTGCTCGCGGTGCCGCTGCAGGTGCCTCGCGAACAGGTCGGGCGAAGCGAGAATATCGGCGTCGTTGAAGAGCACGATCTCGCCGCGGGCTGCCGAGATCCCGGCATTGCGGGCCGCGGCGCGACCGGAGTAGCCTCCGGGCAGATGGCGCACGCCGCTATGGACGGCCTGTACCTCGGCGAGATATTCGGCCGTGCCGTCGTTTGAGTTGGAATCGCAGATCAGCACCTCGTAGCTGGATGCCGGCAGATCCTGCGCCAGCAACGTCGGTAGAACACGTTCGAGCGTGTCGAGCCGATTGTAGGTCGGAACAATGACCGAAATCTCCGGCATACTACTACGAGGCCTCCAGCAGTTGGGCGACACCGCGCACGATCTCGTGACGAAAACTCGCTAGCGAGTCGGCGTCTTCGTGGGCCGGCTTTCGAACCAAGACGTGCGGTACGCCGTAGGGCGACCACTCCTGCGAATTCAATCGAAAATAGCGGTGCTCGAAGGCGACCAGCGTCGGCCTCCGGACGGCGCTCGCGACGTGTGTTGCCCCGGTATCCACGGTCACCACCACCCGAGCACGTTCGAGGACGGCAGCCCATTCGTGGAAAGGCAAGCCGCGCAAGAGGCGCGCAACGCTCCCGCTTTCCTCGAAGAAATCGGCTTTCGATTCGCACTCACGCGCGCAAGTAATGACAACCGGAGCTAATGCTGCAAGTTCGGTGACGATATCGCGAGTGCCGTCCAGCGTGCTGCCGCCGCTAAACCAACGCTGCCCGAGATGAAGCACGATTGGCCCGAGTGGCAGGTCGCGCGTGGTCGCTCGGTCCTCGTCGGTAACGTCGAGGCGAAGGTCTAGGACGCGCTCGCGCGCGCCCGCAAGCCCGACCAGGTCGAGGAGCTGCGTGACCTCGTGGCGGACGACCCGGTGCGGATCGTGATCGCATAGCTCCGGGTCAGCCTCGGAGATCATGACGCGATTGACGTAAAACGCCGCGGTCAGACGGGCGAACCAGCGGCGTTCGTAAGTGTAACCCACGCGCAGCGGGGCGCGCGTACCGCCCACGAGCTGCAGATCGACCGCGCGCGGCGCGAGCGCGATCGCGACGTCGTAGCTGCCCAGCTGCGATCCAAATGCTTGCGGCTTAAACCCCCGCGGTAAGACGATGAGTTCGTCAACGTCGTCATTGCGTTCCATCACCACGCGATTGTACTCGCTCGTCACGATGGCAACGTGCGCGTCCGGAAATGAGGCCCGCACGGTGGCGATCGCCGGCGTCGAAAGCACCAAGTCGCCGATGCGATCGGTCCGAGAGAGCAGGATTCTCAAGAATCCAACACGCGTTCCAGCTCTTCGAAATATGCCTCGTTTGCCAAAGCCCGGGCAGCCCTCAGCTCATGCGGCTGAAGTTCTCGATCGCCGGCAAGACGGGTCAGCCGGCGGCGAAGGCGATCTTCGATATGCAAACCGCGCAGCACCGCGTGGAACCGGCGCTGTACCGGATTGATCCCGGTTGTAAGATAGGCGCGCCAGTGCGGGTGCAGCCGTACCAGACGCACGGCAGTCCGCGCCTGCGCGCGGGCCTGGGCGACCATCTTCTCGACGCCTGCGGCGCGCGGCGGCGGCTTAAAGTGATAGACGAGCGCTTTGGGATTGAAGACAGCTTTCACGCCGCGAAAACGCAACCGCAAGCCGACGTCAATGTCTTCCCAGCCGTACTCTGAAAATGACTCGTCGAATCCCCCTACCGCGCGGATGGTCGCCAGCGGCACCGATACGTTGGTCGTCCAAAAATAGTTGCCGCTGTAGTTTTTGATGCTCCAAATCGGGGGCGGCAGGTCGTCGAGGTTGGAAACCTCGATCGCGCCGCCACGGACGATCGCTTGGGGATGACTCCCGTGCGAGCGTAAATGCTCTTCGACGAAGTTCGGAAGCGGCAAGACGTCGTCGTCGATCAAGATGAGCTGCTCTCCGGCAGCCCGCGCAATTCCCGCGTTGCGAGCGCCGGCCAACCCACGGTTCGACTGCCTGACGACGGTGAAGGCGCAGGTCGCCCGCGAGCGGGCTCGTTCGATGACCTCTGGCGTCTGGTCGGTCGAGCCGTCGTCGACGAGCACGATCTCATAGGCGTCGTCTGGCACGGTTTGCTCGAAGCACGCGTCGAGCACGCGCTCCAGAACCGGCGCACGGTTATAGGTACAGCACTGAATCGTAGCGCGGATCACGCGACGAGTGGCTCCGTGGCGGCGAGAATCCGCGGCAGATCGAGATGCGCGATGCAGGCGTAGTCGGCGCACTTTTCCTTCGTATCACCGCGATGACACGGATACGAGGCGCGCACGACGGTGGTGCGTGCACCGAGCGGCGACCATCGCTCGGGAAAATCGGATTGGAAGGGAAAGATTCCGACGGTAGGGCAACCGACGGCGGCCGCGACATGCATCGAGCCGGTTGTAATTCCAACGAAGGCTTGGGCCTTACGCGCCAAGGCAGCGAAGCCGCCAACGCTGGTCTTGCCGGCAAGCGAAACGATCGGCTCTTCCACAGCGGTCCCGCGCCGCAGGCCGCTCATGGCGAGACGAGTGATGCCCTCCGTTATCGGCGCGTCGGCGGCCGAGCCGCTGACAAACACCCGCATTGCAAAGCGCTGCGCGAGCGCCTGCGCCAAAGCCGCCCACCCCTGGGGCGGCCAGATTTCGCGCAGCGAAGCAACCGCGTTGCACGGATTGAGGATGATGAAGCGACCCGAACCGCGGCTGAGTTCCTCGGCCTCATGCTCGTCCTGCGGAGTGGGGACCACCCGGTATTGGCGGTCGTCGGTATCGCAACCGATCGCCCGGGCGAAATCGAGCAGAATCTCCGACCAATGGGAAGTCACGTCGCCCTGTTCGCTACGCACGACGACCCGGTGCGTAAAGCGAAAGGAATAGAAACGCCTCGCTTGCCCCACGCGCACCGGAATCGCAGCCAGTTGTGGAATGCGAGCGGTCCTCGGAGTGGCCCAAGTAACGACGCAGGCTTCATATCCGTTTTGCGCGAGCCGGCCTGCGAGAACGCGTTCGTCACCCCCTTCGTCAACCATTACGCTGTCGAGATCGGGAACGCGTTCGAGCAGCGCACGGTGGGCTCCCAGCGTGAGCGCATCGACTCTTTCGAAGCGCCGGTGCAGCGCTCGTCCTACCAGCGACGCGACCAGTGAGTCGCCGATGCCTCCACCGGCGCAATAAAGCAACGCGCGGCTAGCCGGCATCAGTAACATCAAGCGCGCGGACCAGCTCGCGCGCGTAGATTCCATCCAAAAATTGAGCGCGCGCGAGTGCCCTGATCCACGCCGGCGCACGATTGCTGCTCGCGGTGCCTGCGTAGAGCGCTAGAAGACCGTCGGTGAGCAGATAACGCGCGCGTAACAAATTAAACCCGTAGGCGCCGGTCGCCAATCGTGCCCGGGCCGACGGATGGACCGCGAGAAATCGGCGAGCCATGCGCGCTTTTTCGATCGCTTTGCGGCTTTCCACCGCAAGCGTGTTCTCTTCGGGCGGCTTCACATGCCAGATGTAGGCGTCCCAAGCAAACTTCCAGGAAATACCGGATTGACGAAGACGAACACCCAGCTCCGTGTCTTCCCATCCGTAAAGGTCAAATCTCTCGTCGAACCCTCCCACCGCGATGAAGGCGCGTTTGGAAAGCGACGCGTTACAGGTGCAAAGAAAGGCCTGCGAATAGTTGACGAGCCTTGGCTTCGGCTGGCTTTCGTATGAGGCGACGTTCAAAATCGGACCGTTCACGACGCAATCGGTGCTCCCGCGATGGGCCGCCGCGTGCGCCGCGACCCATCCCGGCGGACACCGCACGTCATCGTCACAAAAGAGAACGAAGTCACCGCGCGCCTGTTCCACTCCCCTGTTGCGAGCCTTACCGCGATTGGGCTCGGGTTCGGCAACGTAGTGCAGAGCAAGAGGACCTCGAGCGTAGTCGTCGACCACGCGTCGTGTCGCGTCGAGGGATGCGTTGTCCACAACGACGATCTCGAACGAGGGGGCACCGACCTGTGCTTCGAGCGAGGCGAGCGTCCGATCGAGAGCGTGCTGTCGATCCTTAGTCGCGATGACGACCGACATCTTCATTGTGTTAGGGAGCCTAGGCCGCCAGCGCGAGCAGCGAATCCGCCATGCGATCGGATGCGCCGATATGGTCGCGATAGAGTGACGCTAGCCGTTCGCCGGCCGAGGCAATCCACTCCCGGTCGTCGTAGCACTCGAGCGCGACACGAGCAATCCGGCCGGGCGTTACCGTGCCGTGTACTTCGCGAATCAGCGCGACGCCGGCATCCATGTTCGGCTGCGTGTGATGGATGAAGCGGCGGGAGACGCCAACCGCAACGGCCCGTTTCAGCGGGACCCCTATCAACGGAATACGGTTGAGATAGGTCAGCGGCCCGTTGATCGTAACTTCTTCGGGCGCGTTCAGCGGCGTAATCGTGATTGCCGGTTTGCCCAGAACGGCCAGCTCGATGGTCTTCGTTCCGGGAATGGTCAACACCAGTCGCGCGTGCTTCGCGGCCGCCAATGCGTTGGTTAGTATGGGAATCCGCACATCGTCCGAGAGTGTGGCGAGATAATCAACTCCGCTATCGGTAACGAATCGTCCTCGTACCCCGAACATTCGCGGATGACCGCCATGCTCGATCGCCGAACGCACCTGCTCGCGCGACGTGAAAGGCGAGAGGGCAAAGGCAACCGGAAGACCGGGGCGCTCGCGCAGAACGCGCAAGAGGGCTGCAAAATAGAATGGCACCAGGTTCTCGATCTCGTACGGTCGCGAACCCGGCATCACCACGATGCCGTCCACCGGGGTTCCAGGTTCCGGCGGAAGGCGAGACTCGAAGAGCGCACCGTCGATGGCGAGATTGCCGACTTGCTCGATCTGCTTGCGGGGCGTACCCCAGCCGGCGAGTTGCTCGACGTTATGCGGGTCGACGGCGAAGGCCTTATCGAAAAGCCTGCGATAGGCGGGCCGTGAAAATTTGTAGGTGGCGGCTCGACCCTTGAGTCGAGCGTGTACGCGCGCGGCGTGGAGCAGATCTCCGCCGATATATTGGACGAGATCGACGTTTGCCGGAGCCCCTTCGAGCCGCCCGCCCAACGCAAACTTGAGATAGCGTTTCGGTTCGTACACCTGCGCTTGCGGAAAAGCGTCGCGGACCATCTGCGCTTCGAATCCGGTGGCATAATCGTCGGGCACCAGAAAAACCAGCACGCCGAGATTCGGCAAGCGTTCGTACAGAGATCGTAGGAGCGGTCGCAGCCAGCCGGCGACCTCCCCCGGACCATTAGCCGTGACGGCTATACGCATCGATGATGCGAGCGATCAGCTCCGTGGTGCTCGCCCCCGCGACGTGCGGCGCAAGCGCGATTCGGCCGCCGTGCCGAAGAACGACCGTCCGCTCCGGCAGTTCCTCTTCGCGGTACTGACTGCTTTTAACGTGCACGTCGGGGCGAATCCGATCCAGAAGCACCTCGGGCGTCGCCTCGGCGAATCCAACCACCACGTCGACGCTGCGCAAAGCAAGCAACAGTTTTGCGCGCCGCGCGAACGGCACGATTGGTCTTGCGTCACCCTTGATGCGCCGGACCGAATCGTCGTCGTTCAAGCCGACGATCAGCGCGTCGCCTTGCGATCGGGCCCAGGCGAGGTACTCAACGTGACCGGCATGGAGCACATCGAAGCAACCATTTGTGAAAACGACCGTCCGGTTCTCGGAAGCCAACTCTTTCCGCCACGCCACCGCCTCGTCAACTCCGAGAAGCTGCCCAAAAAAATCCGCCGCCTTCATTGCAAGCCGGAAGCCGGGTCTAAGAGCGCGAGAATCTCTTCGGGAGAAGCGGTAGCGGTGCCGAGCTTCTCGACAACGGCTCCGGCGGCAAAGTTGGCCAACTGCATCGCCTGCTCTACCGGTGCACCGGCCGCCAGCGCCAGCGCCAGCATGGCGATAACCGTATCGCCGGCACCGCTCACGTCGTAGACGGTGCGCGCAACCGATGGAATCTGCAGTCGTTCGCCGTCCCGGCCGAAGAGCGCCATACCGTGCTCCCCACGCGTAATAACCGCATAGCGGCAATCGAGCATCTCGATCAAACGTATGCCGGCACGCTCTAAGCTCGCGTCATCTACGATCGGTACCCCGGTAATCGTCGAGGCTTCGCCGACATTGGGAGCGACGCAGGTGACGCCGGTGAAGAGCGAGATGTTCTGCGGCTTTGGATCCGCCAGCACCAAAGCACAGGTGCGAGCAGCCTCAACGATCTCACGGCAGAGCAGTCCCTTTGCGTAATCGCTAAGGATCACGGCATCGCACTGCGTCGCACGTTCGCGTACGAAATCGGCCAACCGGCGCCGATCCGAAGCCGGCGGCGGCGCGGTTGATTCCCAGTCGGCGCGCACGACCTGTTGATTGTGCGCGACGATTCGCGTCTTCCGCGTCGTCGGCCGGTCGAAAATCGTAAAAACGCCGGAGTCGTCGACTTGCTCTTCGCGCAAAAGATCACGCACCTGCACTGCGAAAGCATCGTCCCCCACCATCCCGGCGAAAACAACGTTGGCGTGCAGCGCCCGCAAATTATTGGCCACGTTTCCGGCGCCGCCAAGGGTGAACGAGTGATCCGCAACGGCGACCACCGGAACCGGCGCCTCCGGCGAGATGCGCGTTACGGTGCCCCAAATCCATTCGTCGATCATGAGATCGCCGACAACGAGGATTCGTCGCCCGCTCGCGCGCTCGAAGAGCGTCCGCGCGTCGGGCACCATCAAGGCCGGCGTCACGGGATGCCGCCGTCGAAAATGAGCCGCTGCTCGACCAGATCGCAAACGATGTGAGCCATGACTTGGTGGACTTCCTGAATGATGGCGGCGTAGCCATCCGGTCCGACCAGGGCATGATCCGCAATCTCGGCCACTTTGCCGCCGCCATTGCCGGTGAAAGCAACCGTCACCGCGCCCCGTCGCTTCGCTGCCTCGAGTGCGAGCACGACGTTGCGTGAACTCCCGCTGGTGGTCATCCCGATCACGACATCGCCGGGACTTGCGAAGGCGTCGACCTGGCGTGAAAACACGTAGTCGTAACCATAGTCGTTTCCGACGCAGGTCAGCGTCGACGAATTGACCGAGAGCGCTTCGCTGTGCAGACCCGGACGCTCGCGCAAGAAGCGTCCCGAGAGCTCGGCGGCCATGTGTTGCGCCTCGGCGGCGCTGCCGCCGTTGCCGCACCACAAAATCTTCTTACCGGCTCGGAGCGCCGCAACCAACGCCTCGACGATGGCCTCGACCTGACCACGATAATGCGGGGCATCGAGCAAATCGCGCCGGTCGGCGAGCAACTCATCGAACTCGCGCCTGGCGTAATAGTCCGGCTTTTGTGCCCTTCCTTTTGGTTCTTTGGAGATCACGGCTCGATCCAAAAAAGCTCTTCGCCTTGGGAGACCAGTTCGCCGTTGCCCGGAACGATACGGACGATCGTCCCGGCATCATCACTTTGGATCTCGTTGAAAAGCTTCATCGCTTCGAGCACGCAAAGCACGTCTCCGATCTCGACGCGGTCGCCTAGCTCGACATAGGGCGCAGCGTCGGGCGTTGGCGCGCGATAGAAGACGCCGGTCAGCGGCGCGGCGACCTTTACGACGTTGGCACCGGCGACCGGTGCGGACCCTTCGGCAACCGCCGGCGACGACGCCGCAGCTGCAGGCAACGGGTCGGGTTGCCGGCGCGAAAGCTCGTAGATTGCATCACCGAGTTTGACCTTCAGCGTGTCGAGATCGTGCTCGTGCATGAGCGCCAGCAGTTCGCGCAGCGTCTGCGTCTCCTCGGCGTAGCGTTCTTCCATTAGCAACCCGCTTCTACGAGAAGCTCGATAAGGACTCTTGTCGACCCTAGCGGTAGGCGGCGATCGCTGCGAAGCTCGAGGTCCCGCAGAACCAGCTCACCCGCGGCAAGCTCCTGGGTCCCGACGATCAGTGCGTAACGGGCTCGATTGCGATCGGCGATCTTCAAATGCGCGAGCAGCTTACGTTCCTGGTAATCGACGTAGGTCGGGGCATCCAGCGCGCGGCGCAGCTCCGCCACGATCGGCGCCAATACCGTGAGTGCTTGCGCTCCTAAGGCAATCGCCTGTATGCCGCGTCGCGTCGCGTCCTCTGCTTCCCCGCGTGCTTGCAGCATCATCAGGAAGCGCTCCATGCCCAACGCAAACCCAACCGCCGGAACGTCGGGCCCTCCCAACGCCTGGACCAATCCGTCGTAGCGACCACCGCCGCAAACGCTGCTCTGTGCGCCGAGTACGCTCGAGGTGATCTCGAAAACCGTTCGGCCGTAGTAGTCCAGGCCTCGGACGATTCGCGGGTTGACGACGAACGGGATGCCAGTTAATTCCAGATATGATCTCAGGGCGTCGAAGTGTTCCCGGCACGGCCCGCAGAGAAACGATTCAAAGACCGGCGCACTTTCGATGTAGGGAATATCGGCGGGGTCCTTACTGTCGAGAAGCCGCAGCGGATTGCGCTCGATTCGACGCCGCGACTCTTCGCTCATCACCGCCAGGTGCGGCCGAAAATGCGCCAGCAGCGCCTCCCTATAGCGCGGCCGGCAAAGGTCGTCTCCGATCGAGTTCACCTGAAGCGTTGCATCGCTGAGTTGGTACCCGCGCACTAACTCCCACGCGAGCGAGATCACTTCCAGATCGGCCTCGGGACCAGCAAAACCGAAGCACTCAACGCCGAATTGATGCGACTGGCGATAGCGGCCCTTCTGCGGACGCTCGTAGCGAAAGATCGGTCCAATATAATACAGGCGCAGCGGTCCGAGCGCAAAAAGACGCCGTTCGAGCACTGCGCGTACGACGGGTGCGGTCCACTCCGGACGCAGCGTAAGGCTTCGGCCGCCGCGGTCGGTGAACGTATACATCTCCTTCTCGACGATGTCGGTCTGCTCGCCAACCCCGCGAACGAAAAGCTCGGTCGATTCGAAGACCGGCGTGCGAATCTCGCCGTAGCCGAAGCGAGCCGCAAGCGTATGTATGCGGGCTTCCAGTGCGCTCCAGCGCCCCGATTCAGGCGGAAAGAGATCGGTGGTGCCGCGCGGCGCGCTTAGCTTTTCGGACATGTCGCGGGAGGCTTTCGCCACGCGTTTGCCTAGCCATTGCGGCGTCCGAGCGTGATTGTCGCAGGTGCGCACCATTCTCTATGGCGCCGCGACGCTGATGCTTGCAGCGCTGACCTCTCCGGATACGGTTCGCTCCGCGCTGGCAGTATCGGCAAGTGCGCTCTTCGAGGCGACGCCATTTTTGCTTGTAAGCGTCGCATTGGCACGTCTGCTCTCGCGACGCCGTCATGCAGCGGCGTATCTTGGCTGCGGTTGCTCGAGCGGTCCATCGGCCAGATCCATTCCGGCTGCCGCCGCAACCTGGCTCGTCTTCGGGCCGCAGATCGCCCTCGCCCGGTTCGCCGCCGCGTTCTTCGCGGCCCGATTCATCCAGCGCCGGCTTCGGCAACGCGCCGATGAAGATGTACTTCATCTGCTTGGTGAACTTGCGGCGTTGCTTCCGGCAGCGTTACTGGCGGCGGCGGCAATGGAGTTCTTCGCCCGATTCGATCCGGCGCGGCTCTCGCCGCTGGGCGTGACACTGGTTGGAATCGCGCTCGGCTTCGGCGCGGCGCCATGCGGGCTCGGCGCGATCGCAGTTGCCGGAGCGCTTCGCCTTCGTGCTCCGCTGGCGGCGATGGCCTTTCTCTGCGTCGCGGGCATCGTCGATTTCCGTACGCTGGCAAGTCGTGCGCCGCGATGCTGCAACCATGACGCTTGTGCCTACGCTTTGCTCGCGGTGTCGCTCAGCGTGGTTGCATGGCGTCACGGCGACGCGCTGGTCCACCCAGCGATCGCGGTTGCGTTGGCCATTTGCGCGCCCGTCGCGTTTCTTTACGCAATTATATATCGCCGGCAAACCTGCAGGCGGGCAAGAGTCGCGCCGAGTTTGATGCTGATTGGCGCTATCGTCGGCGCGCCGCCGCCGGCGTACTATGCGACTGAAACAACCCTTGCCGATCTTTTTCCGGGCGAGCGCTTGACGTTCACCGGGGTGCTGACGCGCCAGGGCCGCTCTTGCGCGCTGGTGCGTTACGCAATCACCTGTTGTCGCGCCGACGCCGCCCCGATCGCCGTCCGCCTCGACCGAACGCCGCCCTATCCCGCCGGAACCTGGCTGCGCGTCAACGGACAAATCGAGAGCGTTCGCGGCGATCTGCGCCTCGATCCGCACGAGGTCGAGCGAATCGCACCGCCCAGCGATCCCTTCGTCTATCGCTAAGAAAGTTTGTTGGCGGCGCGGGGCTCCAAGAGCTCGACCGGAATTCCGTTGGGATCTTCGGCAAAGGCGATGGCTCGCGTACCGCTGGGCGATTTGTAGACGTCCTTGAGCATTCGTACCCCCTTTGCTTTCAGCCCATCGACGTACTGCCGAAGATCGCCGTCGGCTTCGATCGCCAGGTGCTCGTAGCGGTTGCCGATTTCGTACGGCGGATGCTCTTCGAGATCGTAGACGAGCTCGATATACGCGTTCCAGTCGCGCCCCACGAAGGCCATATCGGCGTTGCCGGGATAGTGGTACGGACCGTCGAGCAGCTGCAGCCCCAGCTTCTCGGTGTAGAAGTCAATCGACTCCTTCATATCGTTGACGAAGATCGAAGTATGCAAAAATCGCGGCATGCGATCAAGTTTCCCTTCGTAGGCCGGCTCCAAACAAGCTAAACACACCCGAAGCAACGCGAAAATACTTTTTTCAATGCGTGAAATACCTGTAGGATGAGAATACCAACGCGACCCCGAGATGGTCGGCAGCCCCAATCACCTCACGGTCGCGCACCGATCCGCCCGGCGCGATGATCGCCGCGCAGCCGCCGGCCACCGCCGCTTGCAGCCCATCCGCAAAGGGGAAGAACCCATCGCTCGCGCAAGCCGACCCTCTCGCGCCTTCACCGGCCCGCTGCGCAGCGATCTGAACGGCGCTGACGCGATTCGTCTGTCCCGCGCAAATACCACGCGTCGTTCCGCCTTTGACGATCACGATGCCGTTGCTCTTCACGTGTCGCACCACATCCCAGGCAAAAGCCAGGTCGTGCCATTCCTGTGGACTCGGACGCCGGAGGCTTACGACGCGCCACTCCTCAGACGGTGCGGTAGGATCGTCGTTTTCGGCAAGGACGCCCCCAAGAGCGCTGCGCAGGCGGAGTTCGTGCGCCAGTTCGTCGGGCAGGAAAGATTCGAAGCGCATCACGCGCAGATTCTTCTTTACGCGCAGAATATCCAACGCTTCGGGGTCAAAGTCCGGGGCGGCGACGATCTCGAGAAAAAATTCGCTCAGCGAGAGCGCGGCGTCGCGGTCGATCGGCGCATCCACCGCCACGATTCCTCCGTAGGCGGAAACCGGATCGGCGTTGAGCGCTTCGCGTACCGCCAAGCCGACTCGCGAACGCTGCGCGACGCCGCAGGGGATCGAATGCTTCACCACCGCCGCGCGCACGAAACGTGTGTGGTCGCTCCCAAACTCGGCGCCCAGTGGAGCGCGGGAGAGAATCCGCAGGGTTGCATCCAGATCGAGCAGGTTGTTGTACGAAAGCGCCTTGCCGTGCAGCTGGGCCGGCAACCGATCGGAGCGATCCAGGTAGAACGCCGCGCGCTCTTGCGGATTGGTTCCGTAGCGCAATCGTTTGGCTAGCGGCAGCGTCAGCGCCAACGCTCCAGGCAGTTCGCTCGGCAACACTTCACCCGCTGCAGCCAAATAATGGGAGATCGCGACATCGTACTCGGCCGTGCGCTCGAATGCCGCGATCGCGAACTTACGGCGCTGGGCCGGTAATATTTCGTCGGCTTCGATCGCGCTGCGATACTCCGCATACTGCGAAGGATGCGTCAACACCGCGACGTGCTCGAAGTTCTTGGCGGCCGCTCTTAGCAAAGCAACCCCGCCAATATCGATTTGTTCGATGGCTTCGTCGAGCGTCGTGCCCGGACGGGCGACGGTCGCTTCAAACGGGTAGAGATTGACGACGACGGTGGTAATCTCAGGGATCGCGTAGGTCCGCGCTTGCGACCGGTGTTCGGATTCTGCGCGATCGTAGAGAATCGCGCCGAAGACCTTTGGGTGCAGGGTTTTTACGCGGCCGCCGAAGAGCTCCGGAAAACCGGTTAAGTCGCCGACATCGCGGGCCGTTACGCCGTGCTCTTCGAGGAAAGCCCGCGTTCCGGTGGTTGCGTAGATCTCGGTACCGCGTTCGCAGAGCACGCGGGCGAGCTCGGCGGCGCCGGTTTTATCGAAGAGAGAGAATAACGCCGCCTTTCGAGCTGCCCCGGAGGGGTCGTTAGGCAAGGAGCATCTCCGTGTCGCGCATTAGCTCTGCCGAGACAATTGCGCTGACGCCGGCTTCGCTGGTGGTGACGCCGTAGATGCGATCGGCGATCTCCATAGTCTTCTTATTGTGCGTGACGATGAGCATCTGCGAGTCCTCGGCAAACTCCTTAACCATCGCGCAAAATCGCTCGATGTTGGCGTCGTCGAGCGCCGCATCAACTTCGTCGAGGAGGTAGAACGGTGCGGGCTTGGTTGCGATCAAGGCAAAGATCAAGGCCGCCGCCGTCATCGCGCGCTCCCCGCCCGAGAGCGCGGATAGCGGCATCTGTTTCTTGCCCGGCGGCTGTACCGCAATCTCGATTCCCGTCTCGGAGAGATTGTCCGGCTCGGTCTGCCACATCCGGGCTTCGCCTCCCGCAAAGAGGCGACCATACATCTCAACGAAAGCCGCTGAAACTCGCGCGAACATGTCGTTAAATTGCGCCTGCGTTTCATGCTCGATCTCGCGAATCGATTCGAGCAGCGTCTCCCGCGCTCTGGTGAGATCGTCGAGCTGACCGCGGAGAAACTGCTCGCGCTCGGCTACCTCGCCGCGCTCGACGTCTGCGTTGAGGTTCACGTTGGCTTGCAGGCGCGCCGACTCGTCACGTAAGCGGGGCAGGTCGTCTACGACTCCGTCCGGCTCGCTCTGGTACCGCGCCTCGACGTCGGCGCATTCTTCGTTCGTTGCGGGATTCTGTGCGAACTGCGAAACGAGCATCCCCAGCTCGGCCTCAACCTCCGCCAAACGGGTGCGGTAGCGCTCGCCGCCGGCGGTCGCATCGCGTTCTTCTTGTTCCGCCATCCGCAACTCGGATTCCAATCGCGACTGGCTCGCGACCAGTTCTTCGCGCTCCCGGCGAGCCGTCTCGAGCTGCGAATCGAGCGCGGCTACGCCGCGGCCGAGGCCGTCGACGTGCGCGTGCTTGGTGCGCGTCTCTTCCATCAGTGACGCAACTTCCGCCAGCATCTCCTCGCGTGCCGAGCCGGCGCGCTCGCTGTCTTGGTC
>JBAVTZ010000032.1:0-10450 GCA_049696515.1 Candidatus Cybelea sp.
GCGCGTTACGGCGCGCGTCTCGCTCGACCTAGGCAAGGTTGAGGCGGGCGCTGTTGCGCGGCTGGCTGCCGGCGCGGTGGTTCCGATACGCCTTAGCGATCTGCGTCGCTGCAGTTTGACGGTCTGCGGAGAAAGACTGGCTCGAGGTACGTGTGGCGTCAGCCACGGCCGATACGCGTTGACCGTGGATGCGATCCGCGAGGCGATATGAGCCCAACCGATTCGGCAAAGCCGCGCGAAACCGAGGCTTTCGGTCTGCTCATGCAGATCCCACTGCACCTTACGGTCGAAGTGGGCAGCTGCAAGATGTCGGTGGCTGAGATCCTCAAACTCGGTACCGGCTCGATCGTCGTATTGGATCGCGCCGCAAACCATCCCGTCGATTTGCTCGTCAACAACCGGCCAATTGCGCGCGGCGAGATCGTTGCAATCGACGAGAACTTTGGGTTGCGTATTAGCGAGCTTTTTGCGCCGTAATGGAACTCGATACGCTGGTGGAGTCGGCGCACCGGAACGCGACCGTGCCGCTGGACCTTTTGGTTGCGCTGACGGCGCTCGCGCTCGTCCCCCTGTTGCTCGTCATGTGCACGTCCTTCGTGCGGATCGTGGTCGTGCTCTCGCTCGTGCGCTCCGCGATCGGCGCATCGGCGCTGCCGCCGAACGCGGTCTTGACCGGTCTAGCGCTGGTGCTGACTCTTGTTGTCATGGCGCCGACGGCGGAACGAATCCGGCACGATGCGCTCGATCCCTATTCGCACGGCCGAATCTCACCTTCGCAAGCCCTGAAGCGAACGATTGAACCCCTTCGTTCCTTCATGCTGCGCCAGACGCGAGCTGCCGACGTAGCGCTCTTCGAGCGGATCGCACGCCGCGCCCCCGAGCAACCACGACGGGCGCCGATCACGGTCCTCGTTCCGGCCTTCGTGGTGGGTGAGCTGCGCAGCGCGTTTGCGATCGGCTTTGCGCTCTACCTGCCGTTTGTGGCGATCGACTTAGCCGTGGCAGCGATGCTGATGGGGCTAGGCATGATGATGCTTAGCCCGCCGGTCATCTCATTACCGGTGAAGCTTCTGCTCTTTGTGATGGTGGACGGTTGGGCGCTGCTCTGCGGAGGCGTTGCGGCCAGCTTTCGATAAGCAGTCCCCTATGCGCATCACCGCCGCGCTCGCGACTCAGCGCCCGTTCTTCTCGTTTGAATTCTTTCCGCCCAGGGACGATGCCGGTTCCCGCCAGCTCTTCACGACGATCGAGGCGCTTCAGCCGCTACGGCCGGCCTTCGTTTCGATTACGTACGGTGCCGGAGGCTCGACTCGGGCGCGCACCGTGGCGCTTGCTAAACAGATTCAGCAGGAGATCGGCCTCACGGTTGTAGCGCACGTGACCTGCGTGGGCGCAGACCGCAGTGAGCTGCGCGCACTCTTCGACGATTTGGCTCGTGCCGGTATCCAAAACGTGCTGGCATTACGGGGGGATGCGCCGGCGGGATCGCGCTTCGAGGCACCGCCCGGGGGCTTTGCGCACGCAAGCGAACTGATCGCGATGTTGCGCCGGAACTACGATTTTTGCATCGGGGCGGCGTGCTATCCCGAGAAACATCCGGAAGCTCGGACGCTCGAAGACGATCTGCTTCATCTCAAGATCAAGGCCGACGCCGGTGCCGACTTCTTGGTTTCTCAGCTCTTTTTTGAAAACGCACACTTCTTGGAGTTCGAGCGCCGCGTCCGTGCCGCCGGCGTCGAACTCCCGATGCTCGCCGGTTTGATGCCGATTACCAATTTCGGTCAAATTCAGCGGTTCGTGGCACTCTGCGGGGCGAGCATTCCGCCGAAGCTGCGCGTCGAGATGGAGGCGCGCAAGGACGACGTCAAGGCGGTCGAGGATCTCGGCGTAGCATACGCCTCGATGCAGGCCCTGGGGTTGTTGCAAGCGGGCGTTCCCGGCATCCACTTTTACACCCTGAATAAGTCGCCCGCGACACGAGCGATCGTCTCTTCGCTGTTAGCCGCCAGCGCGTGGCGCCCATTTCAAAATAGCACGATTGCGCACGCGCACGGAAAGGCGCTCATCGTCTAGGCTGTTATCGGATCGCTACGAGCTCTTCTTTAAGGTAATAAAACTGCGGTAATGCTGCCGTAACCACCGCTCGATAGGGTTAAGGGGTGGAGGTCCTCGATGGGCTGTTGCATGACGCGCTGATAACGACCGCGACGATTGCGCTGCCGATGCTCGCCGTCGCATCGGCTGTCGGAACGGCCGTTGCGGTCGTGCAGGCGGCGACGCAAGTGCAGGAGCAGACGCTGACGCTGCTGCCCAAGATCGTTGCGGTGGCCCTGATGGTCGCTCTCTTTGGCGAACCCGCGATGCATCTTTTGAGTGCGCTCTTCGATCGCGCGTTGGCCGCGATTCCCGCGCTCGACAGCTCCTGGTGACGGGTGGCGCTACCGGCAACGAGCCTGCTCGTCTTTGCACGCTGCGCGGGCTTCGTTTTTCGAGCTCCGGGCTTTTCACATCCGGCGGTACCATCGCCGCTGCGCGCAGGCCTGGCACTTTCGCTTACTGCGGTAATCGCTCCCGGCCTCACCGCTAAGACCGGGAGCGCGGCTGCGGCACCGTTCGTCGTCGCTTTGCTTACCGAGTTTCTGCTAGGCAGCGCTATCGGCATGGTGGCCTCGCTCGTCTACGATGGTGCATACGCGGGCGGCCGGGTAGTCGACGATTACGTTGGCGTCAAGGCGATGGCGCCCAACCTGCAGCTGGTGGCACCAAGTGGATTTGGCCGTATCTGGTCGCTCGCGTTTACCGGTGCATTCTTTCTCTCCGGTGCCTACCGGTTAACATTGCTCGGTTTCGCCGAGAGCTTCGCGCGGATTCCGCCCGCGGCTCCGTTCCATGCCGGTGATTGGGCAAGGTACGCCGCCGCGTTCGCGAGCACCATTGTGATCGTGGCGCTGCAGGTTGCGGCGCCGGCGATCGGCTTGGCCTTTGTCGTGCAGATCGCACTCGGGGCTCTCTCACGGGTGATTCCGCGCTTCGGCAGCTTCACGCTGGCTTTTCCGCTTGCTTTCGCGGCGGCACTGATTGCCACTGCGATCGCCGTACCGCTGGTGGCAGAACACGCTCCCGCACCGGTGCTCGCGATTCCAGAGAGCGTCAAGTGAACGAAAGTTCCGAAAAGACCTTCGAAGCCACTCCGCGCCGCATCGCAAAAGCAAAACGCGAGGGCCAAATCGCGCGTTCGAGCGAGTTTGCGGCGAACTGTTCTTTCGCAGCCGCGGGCGTAACGGTCGTAACCACCGCACCGTTGCTGGGAGCCGTCGCCTGTAACGTACTTTCCGGCCTTGGGTCGCGCGCCGCCCCGAATGCGGCCTGCGCGTTGATTCTCGCGGTCGCGCTCGCACCGGTCGCCTGCGCGTCGGTGGCCGGCACTTTCGCCAACTTGGTGCAGAGCGGCGGTCTCATCTTTGTCGCAATTACACCAAAGGCCGAGCGCCTCAATCCGCTTGAAGGATTCAAGCGCATCCTTTCACGGGAGACGCTCGCGCATTCGCTCAGGGCGACGCTAGCCTTTACTTGCGCGACCGCAGCGATGGCCCCCATCGTCACATGGAGCGCGGTCGCGATGATGCGCGCGGCGACCATAGCCGAGGTAACAACGGCGTCTTGGCGCGCCGCAGAGGACATAACCATCGTCGCGGTGAGCGTCGGCCTGTTCTTTTCGCTTGCCGAGTACGGAGCTGCGCGGCGCACATGGCTGCGCAAACTGCGGATGAGCTTCGAAGAACGCAAGCGCGAGGCGAAGGAGGAAGAAGGCGACGCGGTTGCCCGAGGGCGGCGGCGCGCGCTGCATCGCGCGTTGCTGCGTAGCGGGGTCGCCCGTGTCAAAGACGCCGCATTCGTCGTCACCAATCCCGAGCACGTTGCCGTGGCGCTGGAGTACCGCCCGCCGCAGGTTTGCGTGCCGCGGGTACTGGTGCGGGCCGTCGACGACGCGGCGCGACGAGTGCGCGAGCTGGCCGCCGGCTACGCCATTCCAATCGTCGAAAACGTTGCGTTAGCCCGCGCACTCTATAGCGACGGGCGCACCGGTGAACCGATACCCCACGCTCACTATGTTGCGGTCGCCGAGGTCGTCGCCGCACTCTTGCGTTTGAAGAAGTCCGACGGTGGCCTCGCGTAAACGCGCGGTATACGCCTTCGCCGCGCTCCTGCTGGCAATCATCGCGATCTTAATCGTACCGTTGCCGCCATGGCTGCTCGATCTGCTCCTTGGCGTCAACGTCTTCGGATCGGCTCTGGTCCTCTTGCTCTCGGTAACCGTTGACGATCCGCTCGAGTTTTCGGCGTTCGCTCCGGCGCTGCTCGTCGCAACGCTCTTTCGCCTCTCGCTCGACGTCTCGGCGACCCGACTAATCCTTACGGCCGGCGCGACTCCGGGCGCGGTCGGCTCCATCATTCCGGCATTTGGCGCCTTCGTCGTGCACGGGAATTTGGTCATCGGTTTAATTGTGTTCTCGATATTAGTGACGATCCAGTTCGTAGTGATTGCCAGCGGTTCGCAACGCGTGGCGGAAGTCGCCGCTCGCTTTACCCTCGACGCGATGCCCGGAAAGCAGATGGCAATTGACGCCGACGTGCACGCCGGTGCGCTGGACGTCGAGGGTGCGCGGCGCAAACGCGAAGCGGTGCAGCGCGAAGCCGACTTCTACGGGGCAATGGACGGCGCCGGGAAGTTCGTCAAAGGCGACTCGATTGCGGCGCTTGTGATCGTGGCACTCAACCTCAGCGGCGGTATCCTAGTCGGGGTCGCATACCACGCGCTCTCACCGCTCGATGCGCTCAATACCTACGCGCTGCTTTCGATCGGGAACGCGCTGGTCACGACCCTGCCGGCATTTCTCATCTCTACCGCGATGGGCATGATGGTCACCAGGGTATCTTCCGACGGAGCGCTGGGCGCCGACCTGGCGACGCAACTCTTTGCGCGCCCCGACGTCTTGCGCAGTGCAGGGGGCCTACTGCTGGCTCTCACGCTGGTGCCGGCCCTTCCTCGACCGGTCTTCCTGATTCTCGGTGCGAGCGCATTTGCCGTCGCTCAGGCGGCGCACCGCAATCGTAAGCGCAGCGAAATCGCCGCAATCGATGCGCGCGAGCGCTCCAAGCGCAACGCGATGCGCCGGCCCGAACTCGCTCTGGGGCTGGTCGGCGTGGATGCGATTGCAATAGAAATCGGCGCCGATCTCGCACAGTTGCTGACGTTGCCGCTCTCCGATGCGCTGCTCGACCGAATCGGAGAAGTGCGCCGCGCGCTCGCCGCCGATATCGGTGTCGTCTTACCCGGGGTTCGTCTGCGTGACGACCTCGCGCGAGACCCACATACCTACGGCATACGCGTGCGCGATCGTCCCGCCGGCGGAGGGAGACTCGATCTCGAGCGGCTGCTCGCGGTGGGGGAGGAAGCGGTTCTCGCACACCTCGGCGCGCCGATCGAACTGGAACCGGTCTACGGCCTACCGGCGGCATGGATCGCTCCCGACGGACGCGATAGCGCGGTCAACGCGGGCGCCCTGGTCTTCGATCCGATCTCGGTCATTGGCTCGCATCTGGCCGAAGTCGCGCGCGCGCACGCGCCCGAACTGGTCGGACGCCAGGAGCTGCAAACGCTGCTCGAGCATCTGCGATCGACCGTCCCCGCCTTGGTGAAAGAGCTGGGTGGCGAGACGCTCTCCTTCGGAGCGCTGCACCGCGCGTACGTTTTATTGCTCCGTGAAGGCGCCTGGCCGCGCGATCCAATCGCGGTGCTCGAGGCGATGCTGGAAGCGGGCACCAACGATCCGCGTGAACTGGCCGAATCCGCACGGCGCGCAATCGTTCCCGACCTTTTGCGTCGCCGCGGCGTTCCACAGCTGACGCCGGCCATCTTCGATCCGGATTTCGAAAGAAAGCTGGTCGCGAGCTGGTGCCGGTACGGAGCGGAGGCGGCGGAGCCTGCGACGGCGCTAACATTGCGCGCGCGCATCGAGGGCTATGCCGCACGTACGCCGCGCGATCGCGCGGCGGTGATCTGCACGGCGGCGTTGCGGCCGGTTCTGGCCGACTTCTTACTGCGCTCCGGCGTGCGAGTCAACGTGTACGCTTACGGTGAGTTACCCAGCGAAGTCACGCTGGCGCCGGCCGAGGTCATCGTGGACGCGGACCCGAACGCGCTCGTTCCATGCACCTAACGGCGCTGGATTGGGTGATCGTGATCCTCTCCCTGGGGGTGAGTTTCGTACCGGCGATCGTGCTCGCACGGCGGGCCAGTCGCAATATCACCGAGTTCTTTGCCGCGGGGCGGCAGGCACCGTGGTGGCTCATCGGGATCTCGCTCGTCGCGACCACGTTTTCGACCGACACCCCAAACTTGGTTACCAATCTGGTACGAGATCACGGCGTCGCCGAAAACTGGGTTTGGTGGTCGTTTCTGTTAACCGGCATGGCGACGGTCTTTTTCTACGCGCGACTGTGGCGACGCTCCGGCGTCCTGACCGATCTGGAGTTCTACGAACTTCGCTATGCGGGCCGGGCGGCGTCGTTCGTACGGGGCTTTCGCGCGATCTATTTGGGATTGTTCTTCAACTGTTGGATCATCGCGACCGTCAATCTCGCGCTGGTGAAGATTGCCGGAATTCTCTTCGGCTGGCATCGCGCCGAAACATTGCTGATCTGCGCGGTCGTCCCGATCGTCTTTGCCGCGACCGCGGGACTCTGGGGCGTGATGGTCACCGACATGATACAGTTTTGCATCACGATGACCTCGGCATTTGCGGCCGCGTACTTCGCCATTCACGCGCCCGGAGTCGGCGGCTTACATGGACTGGTCGCGCATTTCGCACACCACGGCGCAACCTTGTCCATTCTGCCGGACTTTCGCGACTGGCGCACCACGCTCGGAATTTTCGTGATTCCGCTCACGGTCTTGTGGTGGTCGGTTTGGTATCCCGGTGCGGAGCCCGGCGGAGGCAGCTACGTCGCGCAGCGAATGCTTGCCGCGCGGACCGAGTCCGACGCTCTCTTCGGTACGTTTGCCTTCCAAGCGTTGCATTACGCGCTGCGGCCGTGGCCGTGGATCGTGGTGGCGCTTGCTTCGACGATCGTCTATCCGTCGCTTCACGACATTCAGCTGCGCTTTCCGGCGCTCCAGCCCGGCCTCATGGGTAACGACGTCGCCTATCCGGCAATGTTGATTTTCCTGCCGGCAGGCTTTGCCGGCTTCATGGTTGCCGGGATCTTTGCCGCCTACCGCTCGACCATCGAGACGCATCTCAACTGGGGCACGTCCTACCTCGTCCACGATTTGTATCAACGCTTCATCCGTCCGCAATCGAGCCAGCGCGAACTGGTCTTCGCCGGACGTCTCGTTACCGCGTTGTTGATGTGCCTCGGGATTCTTTTCACGTTGACGCTCGACAACGCAAAAAACGCGTTCAATTTGCTGCTCTCAATCGGGGCCGGCACCGGCCTGATCTATCTGCTGCGCTGGTTCTGGTGGCGCATCAACGCCTGGAGCGAAGTAAGCGCGATGCTTTCGTCGTTCGTCATCGCGCTCGGATTCTTTATCGCTGCAAAAGTGGGGCACCCGGTGGATGGCGTCACGGCCCTCCTGACGACGACCGCCATCACCACAATCGTCTGGATCGCGGTGACCTACCTCACACCACCAGTCGAAGAGCGGGTCTTGGCTGACTTCTATGCCAAAGTACGGCCCGCCGGGCCCGGCTGGGCACGGATCCGGCGCCTCACCGGCCTTCCACCGTCACCCGATTCGCTGGCGATGGCGCTGCTAGGGTGGGTGCTCGGTGTCACTTCGGTCTACGGCGCGCTCTTTGCGGTTGGAGCGTTTATCTACGGAAGAACGAGTGAGGGAGCGCTCCTGGCCGGGGTCGCCGCAGCTGCGGTGCTCGGATTGCTCGTAACCGGCCGCCACCTATGGGCTCCGCTGGCAGGCCCGGCGACGCTGAAAGGCTAAGGTCCAGCGGCTCAGCGGAGATGTCGCCAGAACCGCTTGCTTGCACTTGATCTCATCGGACACCCAATGAACTGGAAAAACTTCAAAGCGCCGTTCAAGGCGCTGGTCATCATCGCGATCTGTGCGATTTCGCTTTGGGCGGTGATCCCGATTCAAAAGACGATTCACCTCGGGCTCGACCTGCAGGGTGGGGCGCGGTTATTGCTGCAGCTCTCGCCCACGGCCTCAGTGCCAAAGATCACCGCGCAGGTTCAGGCGCAGACACGCGAGGTTATCGATCGCCGCATCAACGGATTGGGCGTCGCCGAGCCATCGATCAGCAACGTCGGAACGGACCGTATCTTGGTCGAGCTCCCGGCCGTCAAAGATCCCGACCAGGCGGAAAAGCTGCTCAAGCAAGCCGCAGTGTTGGAATATAAAATCGTACCGTTCGACGTGATGCAGAAAGCCGATGCCGCGGTCAACCTGCTCACGCAGCCCAACCTATCGGCAAAACAGAAGGCTGACGCGGAGCTATATGTTTCGAAGACTGCATACGAGCGCAGCGGCGACGTCGTCTACTCCGGCAGTGAACTCAAGGGCGCGCAGGCGGGCTACGACCAAGGCGGCCGGCCCGATATCTTGTTCCAGACGAAGGACCCGGCCAAGTTCGGGAAGCTCACCACGGCCAATCTCCAAAAGCCGCTCGGAATCTTCCTCGACCATCGCTATATCTCGGCGCCGATCATCCAAAGCCCGATCTACGATAGCGGCCAAATCACCGGCACCTTCACACAAGAAGAAACGATCACCACGGCCAACGAGCTCAACGCGGGCGCCCTGCCGGTCAGCATCAGCATCATCGAGAAAGAGACGATCGGCCCGACGCTCGGAAAGATCGATCTAATCCAATCGATGCGGGCCGCAATGCTCGGCCTCGGGCTAGTCCTGATCTTCATGATCGCGGTCTATCGTCTGCCTGGCTTGCTGGCCGACCTCGCGCTCGCCATCTACGTCCTAGTAATGATGGCGATCCTCGCGCTCTCGCACGCGACCCTGACGCTGCCGGGCATCGCGGGCTTCGTGCTCTCGATCGGTATGGCGGTGGATGCCAACGTCCTAATTTTCGAACGTATCAAAGAAGAGCTGTGGAACGGCAAGACGATGCGGGCGGCGGTGCGCGTCGGATTCCAGCGAGCTTTCTCGGCGGTCTTCGATAGCCACTTCACTACCATCGTGGGTGCCGGCGTCCTTTACATGCTTGGCACCGGCACGGTGAAAGGCTTTGCGTTTACGCTCTTCTGGGGAACCGTCGTCTCGTTGTTCACGGCCGTCTTTATCACGCGCTTCTTCGTTGACACGCTGGTGGACAACGAAATCTTGACCAAGCCCGAATTCTACGGGGTCAAGCGCGCCGACGTGGGTATCTTTGCCAAGGCCGGGGCCGGGGCACGGGCCTAGCCGATGCTGTTTCGCAGGCTAAACTGGAACATCGTCGGATGGTACCGCACCGTCTCGACGATTTCGTACTTGATCATCGCCCTCGGCCTGGGCTCGATGATCTATCATGGCTTCCAAGGCGGGAACGGTTTTCAGCCGTCGCACATGTTGCGTCTCGGCCTTTCATTCACGGGTGGCACCGACATTACGGTACGCTTCACGCAACCGACGACCGCCGACAAAGTCAAGGCGGCGCTCGGGGGCCTCGGGTTGAGTGAGGAGTCGGTCACCACCGCCGGCAATGACGGCAAAGGCTTCGTCATTCAGACGCAGACGGCATACGCGAACAATTCGGCCCCGCTCTGGAACGCGCTCAATACGGTTGCACCGGTCGACCGGGCCTCGTCGCAGATTACCTCGGTCGGTCCGTCACTGGGACGCGAATACCTCACCAAGGCCCTCTGGGCGCTGGTGATCGCGCTAAGCATCCAGTTCATCTACATCGCCTTCCGTTTCGGCTGGAACTATATCTTTGGCTTGGTCACGGTCATTGCGCTGGTGCGCGACGCGGCGATGATGATCGGCATCTACGCCCTGGCCGATCGGCGCGCCGACGATGCCTTCCTCGCCGCCGTGCTGACCGTAATCGGGTACTCGGTGATGGATACGATCGTCATCTTGGACCGAATCCGCGAGAACACCAAGCTCATGGCGGGCGCGCCATACGAGACGATCGTCAACGAATCGATCAAACAGACGATGACCCGCTCGTTCAACACGCTGGCGACCGTCGTCATCACGCTGGTTGCGCTGCTCGCCTTGGGCGGTGCGAGCCTGAAGAATTTCGCCTTTGCGCTGCTGGTTGGTATCTGCTCGGGCGGATACCACTCCATTTTCTTCTCGGCACCGCTGGTGCTCGTCTTCCGCAAGCGCCAACTAGAGGCGGCCGCAAAACGGCGTCGCGCCGGCCTCGCGCAGGATCGCACCGTCACCGCGCGTTCGCGCTCGGAGTCGACTGCCTTGCAG
>JBAVTZ010000033.1:0-2220 GCA_049696515.1 Candidatus Cybelea sp.
TCCTTCGCCACGGCCGGCGACGGTTCGCGCCACTCGCGCCCGGCTTCGACCGCCCGCACGAGCGCGTAACCCGCCGCGAGCCCGCCTCCAACTCCGAGCAGGACCTTCCCAACGTTCATCAGCCGCACGCTTCACATTCTACCCAAGTGGGAGCCGGTTTGGCAGCAAGTAAAGGCGCTTCAACCTCCGATTTGAAGCAAGAGCGATGAGCCCATTCGACGTCGTTGTCATCGGCCTGGGCGCAATGGGAAGCGCGGCGCTTGCCAACTTGGCTCGGCGTGGGGTTTCCGTGATAGGGATCGAGCAATTTACACGTGGCCATCTGCTCGGCTCGTCGAGTGGGAAATCCCGGATGATTCGCAAGGCGTACTTCGAACACGCGAGCTATGTTCCGCTGGTGCTGCGAGCGTACGAGGGCTGGGATGAGTTGGAGCGGCTCACTGGGATTCCAATCTTTCGCAAGACGGCGGTATTGCTGGTGGGTACCCCCGAAAGCTCGATCGTCTCCGGAGCGGCAAAGAGTGCGCACGCGTACGGCCTTCCTATCGAACATTTGAGCGCGTCCGAGATACGAACGCGCTTCCCGATGTTTGCTCCGCTCGGCGGCGAGGTTGGCCTCTTGGAACCAGACGGAGGCTTCATCACGCCCGAAGATGCTATCGAGGGGTTTCTTCGCGTTGCCGAAGCGCACGGAGGGCAGATGCTGTTCGGGCATTGCGCCTTCGGATGGAATCGCGCCGGAGACGGTACGTTGTTGGAAGTGCAGCTCGGTGACGGAACGTCGATCGCGTCGTCGCGACTCATCGTGTGCGCGGGGCCATGGTGGAGCGCATTCGTGCGCGACGTGATGCCGATCGACCTTCAGCGCAACGTCCAGCTCTGGTTTCGCGCGCCGTCACCCGCATTTTCGATCGGGACGTGTCCGGCGTTTCTGCTCGATCGCGCCGATTTGCCGCGACCTCTCTACGGCTTCCCTGATTACGGAGCGGGGGTGAAGGCGGCACTTCACGGGTTTGGCGATTCGATCGATTCTCCCGACCGGTTGGATCGGGCGGTGCACCCCAGGGACGTCGAACCCGTGCGCGATGCGCTGGCTGCTTGGATGCCGGCAAACCAATGGAAGGTCATCGAAGGCAAGGTCTGCATCTACGAGCTCACCCCCGATCGCCATTTCCTCGTCGGCCTGCACCCAAACGATCCACACGTCGTGGTTGCCGGCGGCTTCTCCGGACACGGTTTCAAGTTCGCGCCTATGATCGGCGAAGTGCTCGCCGATCTCGCATTGGACGGCGGAACGCGCGACGATCTCACGTTTCTTTCCCCGAATCGGTTCGCCCGCGGTCTAGATGATTGAGATGGTTTCTTTGTTCTTTGGTCGGGCGTCGGTTGCCGCCAGCAGATTCTCGACCAAGAGATCGCAGATGGGATCGTCGAGTTCTTCGATTCTGCCCTCGTCGGCGAGCCGTGCTTTTACCGGATCGATCGGAATGCGAGCTAATACCGGCGCCTGCGCCAGTTCGGCGACTTGCTGGGCGTAGGAAGGTCCAAAGATTTCATAGCGTTGACCGGTATCCGGGGCAACGAAGTAGGACATATTTTCGACGATCCCCAGCACCGGCTTCTTCAGTTGATGAACGAGGTTGGCGGCTTTTCGGACGATCATGGTTGCCAACGCCTGCGGCATGGTTACCAGGACCACGCCGTCGATCGAGAGCGACTGCACGACGGTAAGCGGTGCGTCGGAGGTGCCGGGCGGCAGATCGACCAGCAAAAAATCGAGGTCGCTCCAGAGCACCTGTTCGTAGAACTGCCGGATCACGCTGGCGACAATCGGTCCTCGCCAAATCATTGCGGTATCCTCGCGATCGGTGAGCAGGTTTGCACTCACCACTTCAATCGCGCTGCGCGTGATGGCGGGCGTCATTAGAGGTTGGGGTTGGCCCTGCGGCGTGGTCTTGACGGGATCGGCTTGGATCGAGAGCGGCTCGTGCAAGCCGAAGAGCTTGGGAATCGAGGGCCCGGTAATGTCGGCATCGAGAATACCGACTCGATAGTGCTTGCGGCGCAACCCGATTGCGAGCAGCGCGGTAACCAGCGACTTACCGACTCCGCCTTTGCCTGACATGACTGGGATCGTGTGCGCAATCTTTCCGCGTCCGCTAAACGCGCCGGGAGCCCGCCGGGCGGGTTGCCGGTCTTCGCCGGCGATTGGTGGAACCG
>JBAVTZ010000034.1:0-4570 GCA_049696515.1 Candidatus Cybelea sp.
AGATACGCAAGCGATTACCTTCGATCGCCAGCGTTAGGTTCGCGCGGTCGATCGGGACGCCACGTAGGGTGGCGCCCTGCATCGTAAGGTTGGAACCCTGCACGATGATTCGCTCCGGCTCGACCGCGACCGCAGCAGTGCCGCCGACTTTACCGTGACCCGGAATCGAGCTCCCTAGAAACGGCTGCAAGCCCTCAAACGTACCGCGGTAATTCCCGTAGGCGACGAAACGCTGTGATGAGAACTCGCCATGACCGCGGAAGCTTCCCCACGGGCCGGAAGCATTTAACAAATTAACCGCCGAGTGTTGCAAGGTACCGCCGAAGGCCGCCTCGACTCGGTCGAAGTCGACGTTTGCGATACTCGCATCGGTGGCGCTGACCGTGCCCGCGAGCACGACCTTTGGGCCCGAGCCCCCGCCGGCAATCGTCATGCCGACGGTCTTTCCGTTAACCGGCGGCATCGGCGGCAGCGTGAGGCCCGGAAAGACGCCGTACTTCGGCGGGCGCATGCGCAAATTGCGCGCAAGAACCCAGAACGCGCTGGTATCGTGAGGCCGATCGAGCAAATAGGCGCCGTCGAGACTGCCCCGTTCGGTGTGGAACCAAAACGGTTCCACCTGCGCGGTGCCATTGGGATTCATCTCGACCATCGCCGCAACGCGCTCGACTCCGCGCCCCGATGCCGCGCTGCCGATCAAGTGAAAAAGAAAGTCGTTGCCGACGGCTGCCGCGTCCACCACGATCGGTTCGCTGCCGAGCATCTCGTCGAGATACGGCAGGTGATTCGCCGGTCCGCTGACGTGCACCGCGAAACGCGACCGGATTCGCGATCCGATCTCCATCGTACCGCGAACGCCGAGCTGGATTCCGCCGTACCAAGCGCGCAGCGGCGCGAGCGCGACGATGTTATCGTGGTAGACGACCCCGGCATCCAGCGTATCGAACGGCATCGCGCGATATCGCAATTGCGCTGACTTCGCGCTAGCGACGATAACCGGATTGTCGACCGGTCCGTGGACGAGCACGCCCAAGCGTACGCGCCCTGAAAGCGGCTGATCGCGAGTAAACGTAAACGCCTCTCGCAGCTGAGAGAGATCCCCTTCACCAGAGACGCCCAAACGCAGTTGCGCGCTGCCCGTCAGCGCACCCGAAAAATCGTAGACGCCTCCGGTGATATGTAAGGGTATACCGGCAAGCGTGGCCCGTGCCCCCGAGACGAAGAATGCATTGTCGATGACCTCCATCCGGGCGTGAATGGCTTCGATCGGTGCGGCCAACGCGTTGAGGGCGAGACGTCCGCGGTCGACGTCAAGACGCAGACTTACGTGATAGTTCGGCGCGACGTTGGGCGTCACGTCGAGAGCGTACAGGCGTGCGTCGAAATTCCGCGCGGTTCCACCGAGAATTCGGACCGCCGGCGTATCTGCAAAATAGTTGGCGAGCGACCGCAACGGAAAATACCGCGCCTGCGCGTGGTGGATCGCGAAGCCGCGAAGCGCGTCGATTTTGCCCACGATCGTAAACGGTTCGCCGCGCCCCTCGACGAATGCGCCGTCAACGCGATACCGTGTCAGGGCAGCGGTGTCGACGATGGCATCCCCGCGCAGGCCGGTTACCCGCAGATCCTTCGCACTTGGATCGAATGCGCCGGGCTCTCGCAGTTCGATCGCCACGTCGCGTAGCCGCAGCCAAAAGCGCAGCGGGACCGAATTCACGCGCTCGGGCCTTGCCGCGCTGGTTACCGCGCGCGGCAGGTTCAAGTTGAAGCTTCCATCACTGAACCGGGTGAGCGTCAGCTTGACGCCGGCTAACTCGACGCCGAGGAGGCCGAAGCGGTGGCGGCTCCCGGGTAACAGGTCGTGCAGCGAATAGTGGATGACGATTCGTTGCGCCGCGAATATCGGCTCACCGTTGCGCTCGACCCGAACGCCGAATAGCGCGGTTCCGTCGCCGCCCATTCGTAAATCTGCGATCCGGACGCCGTAGCCGCTCGCAAGCCGAGCGCCTTCTTGGATGGCAAACCGTAAGAACTCGTGCCGCCTGGCGACCACGAGCCCGAGAACGATTACCGCGGCCACCAGGCCGATTGCAAAGCGCTTGCGCACGTGGAGCCCCCGTGCCTCTATACCCCTCGCGTTCCCGCGAGCCCCGCCGTACTTAGCAGCTTCTAAAACTAGATAAGCCCGGAGGGCTCATCTACAGGTCGAGACTCTTGACACTCTTGGCGTAGTCAAAGATGTACTGCTTGCGCGCCTCGACCTTGTCGCCCATCAAATCGGTAAAGATCTGTCCGGCTTCGACTGCATCTTCAACGGTGATCCGCTTCAGGCGCCGGTTGCCGACTTCCATCGTCGTTTCGGCCAACTGCTCGGCGTCCATCTCCCCCAAGCCTTTATACTGTTGGATCGTGAAGTCTTTGCCATCCTCGCCCACGATGGACTTCATTTCCGCATCGTTGAAGGCCCACCACTGCTTTTTGCCCTTGCGGATTCCATAGAGCGGCGGCTGAGCGATGAAGACGTAGCCTTCCTCGACCAGTTGTCGCATCTGCCGATAGAAGAAAGTCAGCAATAACGTCCGGATATGCGACCCGTCAACGTCGGCGTCGGTCATGATGATGATCTTGTGGTAGCGCAGCTTCTGGACGTTGAACTCGTCACCGAAGCCCGTCCCGAGTGCGGTGATCATCGTCCGAATTTCCTCGTTGGCGAGCACCTTGTCAAGTCGCGCCTTTTCGACGTTGAGAATCTTGCCGCGCAGCGGCAGAATCGCTTGGGTGTTGGGGTCTCGTCCCCCCTTCGCGGTACCCCCGGCAGAGTCGCCCTCGACCAAGAACAACTCGCTCTCGGCCGGATTGCCGTTCTTACAATCGACGAGCTTACCGGGCAACCCCGAGCCCTCGAGGGCGTTCTTGCGGCGCGAGAGATCGCGGGCCTTTTTGGCGGCGTCGCGCGCCCGTTGCGCCTGCATGCACTTGTCCACGATCGCCCGCGCGTTCTTGGGATTCTCCTCAAAGAAGAACTCGAGACGCTCGTTGACCAGACCAGCGACAATGCTGCGCACCCTCGCGTTGCCGAGTTTCGTCTTGGTCTGGCCCTCGAACTGCGGGTCCTGCAGCTTCACCGAGACCACGGCCGTGAGCCCCTCGACGATGTCGTCCGTCGAAAGCGAGTTGTCCGACTCTTTGAGCATTCCGCGCTTGCGCGCGTAGGCGTTCACGGCGGTGGTTAGGGCCTGCCTGAACCCCTGAAGGTGCATGCCGCCCTCGATCGTCCCAATGTTGTTTGCATACGAAAATATCTGCTCGGCGTAGGTGTCGGTATACTGCATCGCTACCTCGACGTCGACGCCGTCGCGCTCCGCGTGCGTGGAGATGATCGGATGTATCGGATCTCTTTTTTCGTTAAGCCACTCTACGAAGGAAACGATTCCGCCGTCGAACTTGTAGGTGCGCTCGCGCAGCTCATCGCCCCGCTCGTCGCGGAGGACAATCGAGAGCCCTCGATTGAGAAATGCCAGCTCGCGAAGCCTTTTTTGCAGAATATCCCAGTGAAACTCGGTGACTTCAAAGACCTCGGGGTCCGGTTTGAACCACTGTAAGGTTCCGGTACCCTCGGTCTTTGAAACTTTCTTGAGCTTTTGCACGGTAATGCCGCGCTCAAACTTCATCTCCCACAAGAACCCGTCGCGCTTTACCTGCGTAACCATCCACTCGGATAGTGCGTTCACGACCGAGATGCCGACGCCGTGCAGGCCGCCGGAAACCTTATAGCCACCCTTGCCGAACTTCGCTCCAGCATGAAGGATGGTCATTACGACTTCCACCGCGGGCAGTTTCTCTTCCGCGTGGACGTCGATGGGAATTCCCCGGCCGTCATCCTCGGTCGAGCAGGAACCGTCTTTGTAGAGGATCACGCGCACGTTGCGTGCGTAACCTGCTAGCGCCTCGTCGACCGCGTTATCGACTGCCTCGTAGACGAGTTGGTGCAAACCGCGCTCGGCGGTGTTGCCAACGTACATGCCCGGCCGCTTACGTACGGCTTCCAGCCCGCGTAAGACCTCAATCTGCTCGCCTGTATAATTTGTCGACATCACGATTTTCGTTCGTTTTCTAACCTTTGCTCGTCGTCACCGCTTTAGCTGGAATCTCCGTACAGCAGGTCGTGCAACTCGTCGCCCAAGATGCTGCGCACCGTCGCCGGCATGATCTCCTCGGGCCGAAGTTTGCTGTGCAGTACCACGTATGAGCTCGCGATCAGCCGCTCGCGCGCGTTACGCGAAAGCCGTCCTGCCGCACGCGCTCGCACAAGGGTACCCCACCAGCGCGTAAGCAGCTGGGCGCGAGTGCGCTCGTACTCCCACTTCTGTAACCCCTCAACCAGCGCCGCCGTTCCGGTATAACCGAGCCAGGGCGCCTCAAAAAGCAACCGTGCCGTTGCTGCTACCCGCGCTTGGGCGCGCGCGATGCTGCAAGTAGTGCAGAAGCCCTCGCCCTCGGCGAACAGCGCTCCACACCCGCTGCACTCCTTCCACCCTGACGAGACCTTGGAGCGCCGGCGGTCTTCGAC
>JBAVTZ010000035.1:0-5746 GCA_049696515.1 Candidatus Cybelea sp.
GCCAAGGGCCTTGCAGCGAGGCGTGCGACTTTTCCGCAAAAGACAGGATGTCGTATTCCGTTGGGGTTGCGGAAAAGCGCACGAGCAGGAGCCCACACGGATGTGGGCGACGAGCGTCCGAGTCGCAAGGCTTTTGGCTCTCGCTTAGGGCTACTGGGCGTCGACTCCGTTCCAGACGGTTCCGCCGGGGAGAATCTCGGGCGAACGCGGCGTCTGCTTGAAGTCGAAGTCGCGGCGCAGATCGCCGAGAATCGGATCGTTCTCGCGAACGCTCGGGCGCCGATCGGGTCGTCCGTCGGTCGTTGGATCGATGCGTTGGCCGCCGAGGAAGTCGTCTTCGATGAACTTGAGGTAAGCATCGTGGCTTAGCGTTTGGCGATCGATGAAGCCGCGCCGAGCGTACGGACTAATCACGATGCCGGGAACGCGGATGCCGTAACCATTCTCGTCGACGCGCGGGGGTACGACGTGATCGTAGAAACCGCCCCAGTCATCCCAGCTCAAAAAGATCGCCGTGCTCTTCCAATCGGGGCTGCGCATGATCGCGTTGATCAAGCCGGTCACGTAGGCTTGTCCTCGGCTCACTAATGCCGGTGGGTGCTCGCTGTACGGCGCCGCCGGGGTAATCCAAACGACGCTGGGCAACGTGCCGTTCTTGGCGGCGGTGTAGAAGTCGCGAAGGTCGCGTACGTTTCCGAGCTCGCCGTCGCGCTTGACCGTATCGAAGTACGGGAGAAGGTTCCAGATCCCGGGGGTCTTGGCTCGCTGCGGCACGGCAGCACAGGCTTCGTCGCCGTTGGCGCAATCGGGCTCCGTGCCGGCCATCACGTAGTAAGCCCAACTGACGTGGTGCGCGTGCAACAGGTACGTCAGATCGGTCCATGCGTAGTCCGGGCGTCCGGGTCCGTGAAATCGCGAATTGTGCGGGTCGTAGTCGGGAGGATAGTCGGGACGCTGCAGTTCGTTCGTGCAGCTCATTGGATCGCCGATCTGTCGGCACCGCGCCGACCACCCGGAGACCATGAAGAGGTGCTGCGGTAAACTCCACGATGCGTTCGGTTCGAAGAGATGGTCTTGAATCACGAAATCGCGGGCGTACTTCCAATAGTTCGGGAGTTCGCGATCGTCGTGGTAGCCCATAACATCGGCCGTTCCGGCGCAATTGGGGGCGTTTGGGTCGCGACATGCCTGGCGCGCATTTTCGGCAGCCTCAATGAAACCATCCATCTTGCCACCGTCGACGTCCGAGATTGCGGCCGGTTCGCCGTGCGGGCCGCCGCGGTCGCGGTCTGCCGAATCGTGATATGGGCGCACGCACGTTCGGGTGCTTGGGTCGGGCGCGCAAACCGTGGGCACGCCGTTAGCCATCGGAATCCCATCGGTACCTGGAAAAGTTCCGAAGTAGGAATCGAACGAGCGATTTTCTTGCATGATGATCACGATGTGCCGGATCTTCGTAATAGGATCGCTGGTTTGCGAATGCACCGGCGCTGCTGCCAACGCCAAGGCGACCGCGAGAAGGCTGGCTTTATAGCGCAACGGCTCTCCCGGGAAGCAGGCCACCGCGCAGCGCCATGGTTGCGGCCCCGACTTGTCCCGCATCGTTGCCGAGCGAAGCAACCACGATCTGCGTGGTCCCAGGCGGTACCATCGTGGTCAGGTTATCAACACGGGGACGTACGGCGTCGAGCATAAAGTCGCCGGCCGTCGAAACGCCGCCGCCCAGCGCGATCTTCTCCGGATTGACGAAGGCGATCACGTTTGCCAGTCCGATCGAGAGATCCGCAATGAAGTTCGCCCACGCCGCGCGCGCGTGGCCGTCGCCGGTTTGGGCGGCTTTGCGAATCTTTTTCGAGCTCAACCGATCGCGGGCAACGTCGAGCAGCGTGCTGCGCGGAAAGGACGGCGCAACCGCAAACGCATGCCGTATCAGCCCGGTTCCGGAGGCTTGGGCTTCAAAGCAGCCGATCTTTCCGCAGGCGCAAACGAAGCCGTCGGCCGGACGGATTTGGTGGTGGCCGATCTCGCCGGCGCCCCACCGGTTGCCGAGCAACAACTGACCGCGACCGACGATTCCACCGCCTATCCCGGTGCCCAGCGTCAAAAGAACGAAATCCTGCGTTTGCTTGCCCGTGCCAAAGGTATACTCGCCCAGCGTCGCACAGCGGGCGTCGTTGGCGACAAAGACCGGCGGTCCGAACTTTTTGCCCAGTGCCTCACCCAGCGGGACGTTCTCCCAGCCGAAGTTGGGACTGTAGAGGACCGCGCCCGTCTTTGCATCGATGTTCCCGGGCGAGCCGACACCAATGCCAACCACGCTTCCGGCATCCTTGAGCGCCGACCCGATCGTCGCGTCGAGCGCGGCGATGACGGCCTCGAATCGAAGGTCCTCGAGGTCTTCCTCGTGCTGGTGCAAGATCGTTCCGTCCTCCGTAACGACCGCAGCCGCTACGTGAGAACCACCAAGATCGACGCCAATAGCTGTCTGCATGAACGGCGTCTTTTGATACCGGCAGAGGCGGTACCCGCAAGGCGCGGGAATCGAAGAGCGGTTATGGAGACAATCGACCTCACCAATTTACGAAACTACGCGCGCCGTACCGGACAAGCGACGCATCCGGAACTGCTCGACGCTCGACCACTCGAGCACGTCAACAAGATCGAGATCGACGAAGAACACATCACGATCGAGTTCGACGAGAAGACGACGCGTTATTACAACGCAACCGAAATCAGCCACCGGGAGTGGGTCTACAAATATAACGACGATCCGGCGCTGGTAAAAGCAATCGGGGCCGTAATCGAGCTGGCACGGCAGCATCTCAAAGACATGCCTGAGAATATCGCATGTCCGCCCGGCTGCGCTGAATGCTGCAGCGGGTACGAGCCGTTCGTCAGCAAAGCGGACGTGCAGCGTATGGCCGATCACCTCGGGATGAGTTACGGCGAAGTGATGCGCCAATACGTGGTGGAGCGCCCATCGGCCGACGGCTATCACGTCGGCTGGTTGCGCAAAGTCGGCGACGACTTAGCCGACCAGTGCGTCTTCTTGATGGGTTCGCGCAGCGGGCGTCACTATTGCGGCATCTACGAGGGGCGTCCCGGCGACTGCCGAGAATTTACCCCGATCGGCTGCGAGGACGTCGACACGTCGCTGCCGCGCAACACGAACTGGAAGATTGGTCCCGCTTTCCAACCGAAGCGTCGTGGCCGCAAGCAGAACGGCAGACGCCTTTAGTGCGCTGGTGCCGATATTCGACGCTCGCGTCGCTCGCGATCGCGCTTGCGATCGGGGGTGCCTGCGCCCGCGCGCAGGGCGTCGCATCGCCGTTCGATCGAGGCCTGCACTGGCGGTTCATCGGTCCTTTGCGCGGAGGGCGCACGGTCGCAATCGATGGGGCGGCGAATCAACCAAATCTCTTCTATATAGGCGCCGTCAACGGTGGCGTTTGGAAGAGTGACAACGCGGGCCGCACTTGGGTGCCGGTCTTCGATCGCGAACCAACTGGTTCGATTGGCGCGCTCGCGGTAGCACCAAGCAATCCGCAGATCGTCTATGCCGGCAGCGGTGAGGGACTCCAACGACCCGACCTCGCGGTTGGCGACGGCGTTTACAAATCGACCGACGGCGGTGCGAGCTGGACGCATCTAGGTCTGCGCGACGGGCAGCAAATCGCTTCTATGGCCGTCGATCCGAACGACGCAAATCGTCTCTTCGTTGCCGTGCTCGGTCATCCGTATGGCCCGAATCAAGAGCGCGGTCTCTACCGTTCGCTCGACGGCGGCGCAACCTTCGAGCGCGTGCTATTCAAGAACGAGAACGTCGGCGCGTTCGACGTCGTTCTCGACCCGCTCGATCCGAAAGTCGTCTACGCTACCTTGTGGGCCGCGCGTCAAGCGCCTTGGGAGATCGGGGGCTCCTTCGAAATTCCCGGGAGCGGCATATTCAAGTCGACCGACGGGGGCACGACCTGGACTCAGCTCGGCGGGGGGTTGCCCGTGCGTATGGGACGTGCCGAAGTCGCGGTTGCGCCGAGCAATCCGGAAGTCGTCTACGCCTACGTTGATGTCGAGAGCCTCGGCAAAGATGCGGGCACGCTCTACCGCAGCGACGATGCGGGTGCGCACTTCGCCCGCGTCAACGACGCGGATGAGATCGCACAACGAGGAGACGATCTTATTTCGCTTGCCGTCGATCCGCGCGATCCTATGACCGTCTATCTTACGAACACTTCGACCTACCGCTCGACCGACGGCGGCAAGACGTTGGTAGCAATCAAAGGCGCGCCGGGTGGTGACGACTATCATACCGTTTGGATCAACCCGCGAGATCCCAAGATCATCGCCCTCGCAAGCGATCAGGGCGCAACCATCTCGGTTGACGGTGGCGCGACCTGGAGCTCTTGGTACAATCAACCGACTGCGCAGATGTACCATGTCAATGCTGACTCGCGTTTCCCTTACTGGGTCTGTGGAGGCCAGCAGGAAAGCGGTTCGGCTTGCGTCATCAGCCGCGGCAACTGGGGCGAAACGACCGAACGCGACTGGCATCCAGTCGGCGCCGAAGAGTACGGCTACGTCGTTCCCGACCCGCTCCATTCCGGCGTTTTCTTCGGAGGAAAAATTCAGAAGTTTGACGAGCGCACCACCCAAACGCAGGACGTTTCGCCGATCGCGCTACCCTCCAAACAGCATCGCGTTGTCCGAACCGAGCCATTAACGTTCGATCATTTCGACCAGCATCGTCTCTACTTCGGATCCAACGTGGTCTTCGTGACCGAAAACGGCGGCCAGAGCTGGCGCTCGATCAGTCCCGATTTAACCCGCGCACAACCGGGCGTACCACTGGTGCTGGGAACGTTTGAGAATGACGACCCGCAGCACGGCGCACATCGCGGGGTCGTGTACGCCCTTGCACCGTCTTACCTGCACCGCGGGACGATCTGGGCCGGAACGGACGACGGTCTGATTTGGATCACGCGCGATGGGGGCGCCCATTGGAGTAACGTTACACCTCCGGCCCTGACGCCGTGGAGCAAAATTGCACAGATCGATGCTTCGCATTTCGACGACGAAACCGCGTTCGTTGCGGTCAATCGATTTCGCTTGAACGACCTGCACCCTTACGTTTTCATCACGCACGACGGCGGGAAGCAGTGGCAGCTTGCGATCAACGGCTTACCAAACGAGCCGGTGAACGCCGTGCGGCAGGATCCCATAGTGGCGCACCTGCTCTACGCGGCCACCGAAAACGGAGTCTATGTTTCGTTCGATGGCGGTATACGCTGGCACTCACTTCAGCTCGATCTCCCGCACACGTCGGTCCGTGACCTGATCGTCCACGACAACGATCTTATCGTCGCGACCCACGGTCGGGGCTTCTGGATTCTCGACGACGTCGAGCCGCTACGCGAGCTGGCGCGCGCACCTTTGAGCGCGACGCATCTTTTCACGCCGGAACGCGCCTATCGGGTACGGCGAAGCACAAGCTCGGATACGCCGCTGCCTCCGGAAGAGCCGTCCGGGGAGAATCCGCCCGACGGTGCGATCATCGACTACTCGCTGGCTCAATCCGCGAACAGGGTCACGATCTCAATCTACGATGGCGCCGGCCGTCTCGTGCGCCACTACGCGAGCGACGATCCGGCGCCCCCGCCGATCGCGCATCTCGACAAGCCGTCCTATTGGGAGCGCCCCTTCGTCCGGCCGGCGACGGGCGCCGGAGCGCACCGCTTCGTCTGGGACC
>JBAVTZ010000036.1:0-23303 GCA_049696515.1 Candidatus Cybelea sp.
GGGCTGGGCCTGGATCGCGGGGGGCTGGGCCTGGATCGCGCGCCTCGCGCTGCGGCCGTTGGCCGCGCGACGCATAGTCACCATTAGCGGACACGCCGCCTAGAAGCGCCTTTCGCGAGAGATTGAGGCGGCCTTGGCCGTCGATCTCCATGACCTTGACCATGATCTCGTCGCCGACTTTGACGACGTCTTCAACTCGCTCGACCCGCGTTGGCGCAAGCTGACTGATGTGGACTAAGCCTTCTTTGCCGGGAAGGATCTGCACGAACGCGCCGATGTTGATGATGCGCGTAACCGTGCCGAGGTAGGTCTCGCCGGCCTTGATCTCCTTAGTGAGATTCTCGACGATCTGCTTCGCCTTTTCGCCCGATGCTCCATCGAGCGAGGTAATGAAGACGCTGCCGTCATCCTCGATGTCGATCTTCTCCACGCCGGTGTCGGCGATGATCTTGTTGATTACCTTGCCGCCGGGGCCGATGACGTCCTTGATCTTGGCTGGGTCGATCTTTACCACGATCATGCGCGGTGCATACTGCGATAGCTCTTCGCGCGGATGCGCGATCGCTTCGGTAAGCTTATCGATGATCAGGTGGCGCGACTTCTTGGCCTGCTCCATGGCCTCGCGCATGATCGCGACCGTGATGCCTTGGACTTTGATGTCCATCTGGATCGCGGTAATGCCCTTCTTGGTACCGGCAACCTTGAAGTCCATCTCACCCAGCGCGTCTTCGAGACCCTGAATATCGGTCAGCACCGTGTACTTGCTGCCTTTGAGAATCAGCCCCATCGCTACGCCGGCGACGTGCTCGCGGATCGGTACCCCCGCGTCCATCAGCGCGAGCGACGACCCGCAGACCGAAGCCATGGAGGAGGAGCCGTTTGACTCGAGCACCTCGCTGATCAAGCGCAGCGTGTACGGGAACTCGTCCTTCGGCGGCAATACCGGCAAGAGCGCGCGCTCGGCAAGATGTCCGTGCCCGATCTCGCGACGACCCGGACCACGCATCGGTCGCGTTTCGCCAACCGAATATGGCGGGAAGTTGTAGAAGTGCATGTAGCGCTTGTCTTCGAGTTCGACGATCCCGTCTAACCGCTGCGCATCGCTGGTCGAGCCGAGCGTTGCGGCGGTGAAGACTTGCGTCTGACCCCGGGTGAAGATACCCGAGCCATGCACCCGCGGCACATAGTGCACCTTGCACCAGATCGGCCGCACCTCGTCGGGTTTGCGGCCATCCGGACGAACCTTGTCGTCAACGACCATCCCTCGAAGCTCGTCTTCTTCCATGCTCTTGACGACCTTATAGAACTCCTTCGCCGTACTCGGCGCCTCGAGCAAAACTTTGATGGCCTCGTCTTTTTTGGTGCAGCGCCCCAGCGCTTCGTCGACGGTAATCGCCGCGAAGGCTTCTTCGCGCTTTTGTTTGTCCACCGTGCGCATCGCCTTGGCGACGTCTTTGGCGAAGTTCTTTTTCGCCCAGCGATCGAGATCGGAGTCGACATGCATGATGGGAAACTCGCGCTTGGGCTTTGCGGCCTTTTTAGCCAGCTTGTCGATCGCCTCGATGATCCGGGCGATCTCGGCATGCGCGAACTCGACCGCGCCCAAGAAATCTTCCTCACTGATTTCCGATCCGCCGCCCTCGACCATCATCACGGCATCCGATGTGCCGGCGATAACGATGTCCATGCCGCCGCTTTGATATTGCGGCAGTGTCGGGTTGCAGATATATTTGCCGTGCTCGTCGCGTCCGACCCGGACCGCGGCCACCGTCTTCTCAAACGGAATGTCGCTAAAAGCTAGGGCGGCGCCGGCAGCACAAACGCCGAGCACGTCCGCGTCGAGCTCTGGATCCACGGAAAGCACGGTCGCAACGACCTGGACGTCATTGCGGAAACCGTCGGGGAAGAGCGGACGAATTGGGCGGTCCATTTGCCGGGAACTAATCACGGCATGTTCCGACGGCCGTCCTTCACGCTTGATGTAACCGCCTGGAATCTTGCCGGCGGCGTACATCTTTTCTTCGAAGTCGCAGGTGAGTGGAAAGAAGTCGATGCCTTCACGAGGTTTCTCGGAGGCAGTAACGGCGCAGAGCACGACATTTTGGTCGCCATAACGAACCAACGCGGAGCCGTTTGCTTGCTTCGCCAGTTCGCCGGTTTCGATAACCATCGTGCGCCCGCCGACCGTTAAACTTACGGATTCGGGCACATTATCTCCTAAATTATAATACTTTTTCTCTTAATGAAGTCGACGTGATTCGGGCGGAGCCGAAGCGTGACCTGCCCGGAAGGCGGCGACATAAGTCGCCATCGCTGAATGCTATGGTGCACATGACTAGGTTCCGGCCCGGCTCGGCTGGTATAACGGCTTCATGCAAACCCTCACTCCTGCGGGCTTGAGCGAGCTCGAACTCAAGGCCAACGACGTCCGCCAGGGCATCATCCGGTCGCTACTGGCGGCGGGATCGGGCCACTCGGCAGGACCGCTGGATATGTCCGATGTTTTTACCGCGCTCTATGGCCACCTCATGCGCCACGATCCCGCCAATCCGGAATGGCCTGAGCGCGATCGACTGCTTCTTTCGTGCGGACACATCGCGCCGGTGCGTTATTCCGCGATGGCAAACTTTGGCTATTTTCCGGTCGACGAACTTTTGACGCTGCGCAAATTCGGTACGCGGCTGCAGGGACATCCCGAGCGCGTGCGTTTACCCTCCGTCGAGACAACGTCGGGTCCCCTCGGCGAAGGGCTCGCCCAGGGCGTAGGCATGGCACTCGGCGCGAAGATGGACGGGAAGGACTTTCGCGTCTGGGTCGTCACCTCCGATGCCGAGCACCAATGCGGTTTGCACTGGGAAGCGGTCCTGACCGGCGCAAAATTCCAGCTCGACAATCTTACCGCCATCGTGGATCGCAACTTCATACAGATCGACGGAAGCACCGAAGACGTGATGCCGCTCGAACCGTTGGCCGACAAGTACCGGGCCTTCAACTGGGAGGTTTACGAATGCGACGGCAACGATATCGAGGACTTCATCGCCACCGCCGAGCGCGCAAAGCGATACGTCGGTAAACCGCAAGTCATTATCGCACTCACGGTGCCCGGCAAGGGCGTTTCGTTCATGGAGGGCGACTACACCTGGCACGGAAAGCCGCCCAACGCGGCGCAGGCCGAAGAGGCACTGCGCGAGCTCGCGACCCAACGCGAAAGGATCCTGGCCAGTGGCTAGCAGCACGGACATTTATAATGAGACGGTGGAGGCGATGCATCTGGTCGACTACCGTGCCGCCGAGCTGAAGCAGGTACCGACGCGCAACGGTTTCGGCGAGGGATTGATTGAGGCGGGATCGCGCAGCCGCGACGTGCTTGGAATCTGCGCGGACCTTTCCGAATCGACGCGCTTCGAGGGCTTCCGAAAGGCTAACCCGGAGCAATACATCGAGATTGGCGTTTCGGAGCAAATGTTGGTCGCAATGGCCGGCGGGCTGGCCGCGGTTGGGAAGGTCCCGTGGATTGCCAGCTACGCCATGTTCAATCCGGGCCGTTCGTGGGAACAAGTGCGCACCATCATGGCGCTCAACGAAACGAACGTAAAGATCGCGGGCGCGCATGCCGGCGTTTCGGTTGGCCCCGACGGCGCGACGCATCAAGCCATCGAAGACATCGCGATCATGCGGGTGATCCCACATATGACCGTCGTCGTACCGTGCGACTCCGTGCAGACCAAAAAAGCGACGCTCGCGCTTTCAGAAGTCTGGGGGCCGGCTTACCTGCGTTTCGGCCGCGAGAAGTCGGCCGTAATTACAACCCAGCAAACTCCTTTTGAAATCGGAAAGGCGCAGACATTTCGAGAGGGGGGCGACGTTGCGATCGTTGCCTGCGGCATCCTGGTCTATAACGCGCTTATTGCGGCCGACCGGCTCGCCCGCGAAGACGGCATCGAATGTCGCGTCGTCAACAATCACACCGTCAAGCCGATGGACCAAGCGGCCGTGCTCGATGCGGCGCGCAGCTGCGGCGCGATCGTGACGGTTGAAGAGCATCAAAAACAGGCCGGCATGGGTTCGCGCGTGGCCGAAATTCTGGCACAAGGGCACCCGGTCCCCATTGAGTTCATAGGCGTCGACGATCGCTTCGGGCAATCGGGCGATCCGGCTGAACTCATCGAGTACTACGGCATGGGTGTAGCCGCCATCGAAGAGGCGGTGCGCCGCGCACATGCACGGAAAGAAGTAAAGTAGGACGCGATTTAACGTTCCTAATTTAGCCCCGTCGAATGCGACGGGGCTAAATTGGGGCGCGACTACTAACGGCGCAGGCCGAGTTCCGAAATGAGGCTGCGGTAGCGCTCGATGTCCTTCGAGTGCAGATAGTTGAGCAAGCGGCGACGCTGGCCGACTTGCAGTAACAGCCCGCGCCGGCTGTGGTGATCTTTCTTATGAACCTTGAGATGCTCGGTCAGCTGATTGATCGAGGCGGTTAGCGTCGCGATTTGTACTTCGGCCGAACCCGTATCGTTCGATCCGCGGCCGAATTTGGTAGTAATCTCGGCCTTTTGTTCTTTGGTGAGCGGCACGCTGTAAACTCCTTTGGCAGGATTGTCTCGCGCGGGTACAGAGCTCGTGACCGTCCCGGCGACCGGCCTAGGATATCAAAGGCGCGTGACCTGCGCAAGGTGAGGGCCGGCGGCCGCAAAATCTGACTGCTTGCATGGATTTCGGAATACGCGGCCGGATCGCGCTCGTCACCGGTGCGGGCAGCGGGATCGGCGAGGCGGTGGCGCTGTCACTTGCACGAGAAGGCGTCAAGCTCGCACTGGGGGCACGAAACACCGGCCGCCTCGACGCCGTCGCACGAAAAGCAAAGGAGCTTGGCGCCGCCGACGCACGGGCGTTTCGGCTCGATCTCGTGGATCCCGGCTCGATCGCCGAAATGCTCGACGAGGTTCGCAGCACTTTCGGTGACGCCGACATCGTCATCTTGAACGGTGGAGGCCCCAAAGCCGCCAAACTCAGTGAGACGGCCCTCCCGGATTGGGACGAGGCCTACCGGCTGCTGCTGCGCAGCATGCTCGTCTTGCTCGAAGCCCTGGTCCCCGCGATGCGAGCAAAGGGTTGGGGGCGGGTCGTCGCCTTGACCTCAACCGCGGTGAAACAGCCAATCCCAACGCTTGTACTCTCGAATGCCTTCCGAACGGCACTGGTCGCGACCCTGCGAACGCTCGCGGACGAGGTCGCCGCCGACGGCGTAACCGTGAATAGCATCGCCACTGGTCGCGTCGACACCGAGCGGCTGCGAAGCTTATTTGGAACCGATGAGGCCAAGCTCCGCCAGGCGGCGATGGAAGTGCCGATCGGGAGGATCGCCTCGCCCGAGGAGTTTGCGCCGATGGCCGCATTTCTGTGCAGCGAGCCGGCGCGCTACGTAACCGGTCAAACAATCTCCGTTGACGGGGGGCTCACGCGCGGACTCTTTGGCTAACAGCCCGCCGAGCTGGGAGCTCGTTTGGCTTGGGAGAGCGCGTAAGCTCGATACGTTGCGGCCGAGGTCGCGCTGCGGGGGGGCGCGAATCACGGGGCCGATATGCACGGATTGGAAGGTAAGCGCGTCGCCGCGCTAATCGGCGATGGGTTCGAGGAGACCGATTTGATGGAACCGCGCCGGGCGCTCGAGGAGGCCGGTGCGATCGTCACGATCGTCGGCACCGACGAACGGGCACGCCAGCGCATCCGAGGTAAGCGCGGCCTCGACGACGGACAGAGCCTGCGCGCTGAGGAGTTGGTCGCCGATTGCACGGCGGAGGACTTCGACGCGCTGTTGATTCCTGGTGGGACGTCACCGGACCGGATTCGCGCCGACCGCGAGGTGCATCGCTTCGTCCGCGAATTCGACGCGCTCAAGAAGCCGATGTTCTCGATCGGGCACGGCGTTCAAGTGCTGATATCTTCGCAGCTCGTCCGCGGGCGACAGGTAACCGGCGTGAACTCCATCGGCGACGATATTCGCAACGCCGGCGGTCTCTATCGCGATCAGCCGACCGTAACCGATTCCAACTGGGTCTCGACTCGCGGTAGCGAGGATATTCCCCAGTTTAACCGCGCAATGTTGGAAAAGCTCGCTACCGCGGCCCCGGCTCAAACGCTGATCTAGATAGGGCAGGTAACTCGATCGAATAGATCGGGTCGTAACGGGCGAGCGCCTCACCATATTGGCGCAACGCGAGGAACGAAACGATAGCGCAAAGGGCCAGTGCGCCCGGAACCGAGTGCCCCCAAACCGCTAACGCGTAGGCCGCAAAACTCGTCGCGGCGGCGAGCAGTACGTACAACGCGCGCGGGACACCTTCGCGAACAGTAGCCGACATGGCGGTCAGCGTGCTGGCGACGACGGCGCCGAGTGCGATCGGCAGCGTCGTCGACACGTCAGGCGATGCGCGGAGCAGCTGAGCGCAGGCGTAGACCAACACCGCAACTCCAGCGGCTATACAGGGTATCAGGGCCTTTGCCCGCGCCAGCTCACGGCCGAATAGCGGTGCACTCTGCTCGCAACGATCGAGATGAGGATAGCGACCGGGTCCCTGCGAGAGCGCAAGCGCGATGCCGAGCAGCGAACCGAAGAAGACCGGACCGGCGGCGCCGCGCGGCTGTATGAATCCAACTACGAAAGCAGCCGCACACGCGCAGAGAATGATGCGCCGTTGCGCGTGCATTCGTGCCCGAAGAACCCCGGCCAAGGCTCGCGCGGTCATGCCGGCTTTACCGTGCGGAGGTTTGCAAACGCTGCAGCGGCGGCCGCGTTCGTGTGGGTCGAAAGCAGCGCGCTGGTCTGGGTAACGGCCAGGATTTGACGCGCATAGGCGGCCTGGGGGCGATCCAGCACGATCAGTTTCGGCATGACGATGAGCGCGCCGATGAGCGGATAGGCGAAAGCATCGTGCATCCCGATCAGTCTTTCGCGCAGGAGCGCGGCGTGCGCGAGTGCGCACCGCGGCTCGACGTTCCAAAGCGCTGCCCGGTAGGCGACGTAGCGCATGAAATCGGCCTCGCCCATCGGAAACGGCTCGTGAGGCACCAAGGCTGCGACTCGCTTGCAGTGGACCGACTGCACGCGCGGATCGTAATCGTCGATCAAGACGGAGCCGCCCGATGCCTTCACGATCCCGCTAGCCAAAAGCGCGACGATCGCGGCTTCGTGCGCCGAAGCGAACGTCAGCGCGGCGCGCTCGCCGGGGCACACGTCCAACGTGACTGGGCCAACCGGGCTGCCAGCGGCCGCGAACGACGCATTTCGCATGCGCAGGAGAGGCATCGCGGCAGTATCGTTCGGCGTGCTCGGCCAACCCCACTGTCGTGCTCTCCAATAGCGAAGTCGCGCAGAAGCTTCTCGAGATCCGCACGCTCATGGAAATGGCGGGCGAGTCGTTTTATAAGTACATGGCATATGAGAAGGCGGCGGCGTCGGTAGAAAACGCACCGCCGCTCGCCGACCTCGTCGCCGCAGGCGAGCATCTCAAACTGCCGGGGGTCGGAAAATCGATCGGGGCCGCCATCGGGCAGCTCGTCGAGACGGGAAGCGCCGAACAGCTTGACGAGCTTTACCAGCGTTTTCCCCCGACGCTTATGGAGGTGCTCGGCGTTAGCGGCATCGGAACCAAGACCGCCGCACTCCTCTTTGCCGAGTACGGTATTGCATCGCTCGCCGATTTGGAGGCTGCGATCGCCGGCGGTAGGCTCTCCGGCATACCGCGTCTCGGGAACAAGACGATCGAGAATTGGAGGCGCGGCATCCTCGCATACAAAGGACGGCTGCGACGCACGCCGCTGCCGTCGGCGCTCGGGATTGCGCATGCCGCCATCGCCTATGTGCGCGAGGGTCCGCCGCTCGAGCGACTTACTTTTGCCGGCAGCCTGCGCCGTTGCGAAGTGAGCGTCGGCGATATTGACCTAGTCTGCACCTCGCCGCAGGCCGCCGAGGTAGTCGCGCACTTCGTCCGCTGGCGGCGCGCCGAGGCAGTCCTTGCCGAAGGGCCAACGAAGGCAAGCATCTGGCTTCCCGGGGGCTTGCAAATCGATCTGCGAGTGCTGCCGGATCATCTCTACGGAAATCTGCTCCAGCACTTTACCGGTTCACGCGAGCATAACATCAAGCTTCGCGAATACGCGGTCCGCCGAAGCCTCCGGGTGAGCGAGAACGGCATTTTAAACCTGGAAAATGGTGAGGTAATCACCTGTACCGACGAGGAAGGCGTCTACCAAGCGCTGGGCATGCAGTTCATTCCTCCGGAGCTGCGCAGCGGTCTGGACGAGATCGATCTCGCACGAACCGGCGGGCTTCCCACGCTCATCGAGACGACCGATATGCGCGGCGATTTTCACATGCACACAACCTGGAGCGACGGCGACGATACGCTGGAGGCGATGATTGCTGCGGCCGCCGCACGCGGCTACCAATACCACGCGATCAGCGATCACTCGCCCGGACGGGGGCTGCGCTACGGCATGGATGCGGCCAAGCTCCGCCGCCAGCGCGCCGAAATTCAAGAGCTCGGCGTGCGCTACGGAATCCAAATCTTGTGCTCGAGCGAGGTCGACATCCTGGCCGATGGCTCGCTCGACTTCGACGACTCGGTGCTTGCCGAACTCGACATTGTCATCGGTTCGGTGCACACGGCGACCGGTCAATCTCGCGACGAGATGACCGCACGGCTCATACGCGCCTGCGAAAATCGATACGTCACGATTATTGGGCATCCGACCGGACGGCGCTTCGATGGGGCGGCCGGTTATGAATTCGATTACGATGCCGTTTTTGCGGCGGCGGCGCGGACGGGAACCGCTTTGGAGATCGACGGACAGGCACCCCGTCTCGATCTTCCGGCTCCGCTGGCGCGCAAAGCTAAAAGCTTCGGCGTGACCTTCGCCCTCGACAGCGATGCCCATCGCGCCGGAGACCTGGCGGCGATCGAGTTTGCCGTAGGGCAGGCGCGGCGCGCCGGTCTCAGCCAGCCCGACGTGCTAAATGCGCAGCCGTTGGAGTACGTGCGCGAGTTCGTCGCGCGCAAGCGGAAGGCGGCGCCATGACGACGATGCGCTGCGACGCGCCGGATGGTGCGATGGTGGGGGCGCGCACGACGTGCTCGCCCATCGACGCCGGCCGTCATGCGTTGATCTTCGTGCACGGAGTCGGTTCGACGGCCGCGATCTGGGACGAGCAACTCGCCGCATTCGGTGATGAGTTCTCGTGTGCGGCAATCGAGTTGCGCGGCAACGGAGCGTTGAAGCCCGATCCGGATCCGTCGCTCATTACCCGCCCCGGTTTTGCCGATGACGTTCTTGCCGTCGCCGGGAAACTCGGCATCGAGCGCTTCACACTTGTCGGCTGCAGTCTCGGCGGGGTGGTAGCCCTCGAGCTTTGGAAGACCGCCGCCGAGCGCTTGCGCGCAATCGTGATGCTGGGAAGCTTTGCACGATATCCCGACGGTCAGCGTTATGCCGACGGGATTGCGGCGGCAGTACGTGAGGCGGGCAGTATGCGCGCGTTTGCGGAAGGGCGCGTCGCGAAGTTGGGTCTGCCGCCGGTCCGGTTGCACGAGACGATCGAACAGATGGCCTGCAAATCGATACCCTGCTATCTTGCCTCTACGCAGGCGACTTGGACCGGCGATTACCGCGCGCTGCTATCCACGATCGACGTACCGGTTCTGGTGGCTTACGGTGAGCGCGACACGATCGCGCCGCGCGCGCTTTCCGAGGAGATCGCCTCCGGTATCGACGGTGCCGTGCTGGCGAGGGTTGAGGGTGCCGGTCATGTTGCCAACGCGGATAATCCGCAGGATTTCAATTGCCTATTACGCGGCTTTATCGAGCGCTTATAGCGAGGCCACTGACGCTAAGCTGCGTGCGCAGGAGCGTTTTTGTAGATTTGTCGCCGCCCGGATAGCGCCACAATCGGACGTTGTAGCCCCCTACCCCGCTTGCCGCCGCGACCATGCCCTCTTTGACGGAAAAGAGAGCCCGCGCATCCATATGATCGAGATGAACCGTGTCGACGACCTTGGCCCTCGAGCCCGCGATTTTTAGGCGGTAAATTGCTGGTCTATGGGGTGTTGGTCCTGGAGCGAGCGCGACGTACTTGCCATCCCATTGCACGCCGCCGGGATAGAAACCGTAGGGTTGGCTCAGTGAAATGTTGGTGAAAGACGAAGCTCCCTTCGCCAGCTCGGCAAACTCAAAGGCGACGGTATCGCCCATGTAGCCGTCCACAAAGAGATTGCCTCGATCGTCGTAGGCGCCCGCAAACGGGGTAAACGCGATTTGATACATCGTGGGCATACCTTCGCGTGCGCCGGCCCAAACGTCGACGAAGGCGCCCTGTCCACTTCCTTGGTAGCTCCCGACAAAGACGGCGAGATTTCCGTTGGTCGGGTCCACCGTGCAGCCGGCGGCATCGTTCGTATGCGGGATGTGAATCTTCGCAATCGGTTTCGTGCCGCCGTGCGAAAACTCATACGCGCTCCAGTGGTGGCCTTGTACGACGACCGCCCAGACGTTGCCCGACGCATCCGAGCAGAGACCGGTTGTAAAACCGGGGGTCAGAATAGTCGCCACCGGTTTGCCGTTCGGGAACGTCAGTACCGAGATGGCGCCTCGGTAGTGGCCCGGTTTACCCAGTACGCGAGCGACGTACAGAAGATCGCCGGGAGGCGTCGCTGCGCGAAGCGTTTCGGACGACGTGGACTCGATCGCCGGCACCGCCCCGCTACCTCCGACGGCGCGCTGTCCACCGCACCCCGCGAGCATCGCGAGGCCCAAGTAGACGCCTACCGTCTGAGCGTTAAATCGCGCGATTGCCATGAGTTAGCTCCTTTTTCCTCTCCGGCTTAGTAGAGACGATGCGCACCGGCGTAGACGTTTGCGCGCTCGTCGCGCAGAAAGCCAACCAAGGTCAGGTTGAACTCGCGCGCGAGATCGACCGCCAGGCTGCTCGGCGCGGAGACGGAACAGACGATCGGAATTCGCGCCATCAAGCTCTTCTGAAGAATCTCGTAGCTGGCTCGACCACTGACCATCATCAGCGAGCGCGTGAAGGGCAGACGATCGTTGAGCAGCCCCCAACCAACGAGTTTGTCGACGGCGTTGTGACGGCCGATGTCTTCGCGCACGACGATCGCGTCACCGCGTTCGTTGAAAAGTGCAGCCCCGTGCAGACCGCCGGTCGCGCTAAAAATTCGCTGCCCCTCATGCATTCGCCCGGGCAATCCGTAGAGCAGGCGTTCGGGCACGCGAAGGTCGTCCTCGATTGGTGTCACGCCCAGTTCGCGAAGCGAGTCGAGTTGGGCGCGACCGCAGACTCCGCACGAGCTGCTCATCGCGAAGTGGCGCTCGAAGCGCCCGAGGTCCGGCACAACCGCGCGGCCGTCCAGCTCGACGTTGACGATGTTATATCGCTGCTCGGCATCAATTGCGGGATCGACGCAGTAGTTGATTTCGCGTATTTCGTCGCGCTTGTGCGCGATGGCTTCGTTATAAACGAAGCCGGCTGCGAGTTCGAAGTCGTTGCCGGGCGTGCGCATGGTAACGGCCAGCGTGCGGGTGGCGCCATCCACCACAAGGCGCAGCTCGAGCGGCTCTTCGGTAACAACTTCGTCGTGCTTGCGCGTGCGTGTGGTTCCCTGCAGCGCGAGCACCTCCGTTTCGACGGTACGTCCCGGACGCGCGTCGGCGTCGTGGACGGTCATCGCGGTTGCCGGAAAGCGGTCAGTGGATCGCGCGACGAAATCTTGCCGGCCTCGATGAGCGATTCGCGGAAGATGTAGCCGCCAACGAGCGTCAATACCGAGGCTGCCGAGGTTCGCACGAAGTCGACCGGTTTGGGAAGTTTAACCAGCGAAGCGATGAGGTTGAGCGTCATTGGGACGGCGATTCCCGCAGCCAAAGTGTACCTGCGCAGGCGTCGGCCGCGTTCGCCTTCGAACAGCGGCTTGACGTAGGATCCGCCTCGCTTGCGAAAATCAGCCAGAATCAGCAGCTCAGCCCCAGCGGCCACCATCTCCAATCGCTCGAGCTTGTATCTGACCTGATGGTTGCCCTCGATGGTCGAGAGAAGCGTCGATAACGCACAGGCGCTGCTGATCCCCGAGCAAACGGAGGCAGCGGGAATATGGCGTTTTCCGGCGCCCCAGAGCGGAATCGCGGTTGCGCTCAGCAGAACGCCGGTGTAGCTGGCGGTAAAGGCTCCGAGCAGTGCCTCCAGCGGCGTCAGAATGCTCGGCGCCAACCACAGCGTCCATCGGGGGAGGCGCCCCATCTCTACAAGCTCGCGTATGACATTCGCACCCGCCGCGCCCGAGTAGAGCACAAGCCCCCAGACGCCCAGCGACATCGGCGACTTGAACTTAACGATCCGCAACATGTGAAGGAAACGCTCGGGTCTGCCAAGATGCGTGATGAGAAGGGCCGGATTCGCCGCCGACAATACGAACGCCGCGAAGCGCGCCATTCGGCGCAGTCGCCGTTCGTCTTCGCGGTCACCGCGAGCGATGAGCGTCAGCAAACCCAAGCCGCCCATGATCCCACCGAGGAAAAGGTAAGCGATAACGCTCCATCCCCAATGTGGCGGCTTGAGCATCGGTAGATCGAAGTAGGTCGTCGCTGCAGGGAGCGCGTCCTCGCCGCCTGCCCCCGCGAACGCGTCGTCCGGACTCGGGATATCGCCGCGCACCTAGTTATACGTTCCGGAAAATCGTCCAGGCGGCGGCCGCAAGGCCCACCGCGGCGATCGCTGCGGCGACGTACCCGTCACGCTGACGTGTCGATGGCAGTACCGGCTCGGGCGGAAGGTTGTACGTTTCCGGAGGATCAGTCAAGAGAAAGAAAGCGTGGAGTGGACCGATCCCGCCGCCCACATCGTCGGCTCCATAAAGCGTAGCTTCGACGCCTCGCGCTTGGAGCGTTTCGACGCGGTGGCGAGCGCGCTCGCGCAACTCGTCAACCTTCCCGAATTGAATCGATTGGGTAGGGCACGCCTTGGCACAGGCAGGCTCGAAGCCAAGACGCTGCCGATCGTAACAGAGGGTACATTTGCCCGCGACGCCGCCGGTCGCTTGAAGCGCCGTAGCGCGTTCTTCGCGGCGATCCTTACGCAGCGTGGCGAGATTGTAGAGCGTGCCGTTGGGGTCGAACTTTTCGATCATGTCGATCACGCCGAACGGGCACGAAACTACGCAGTAGCCGCAGCCGTTGCAGACGTCCGGCTGAACGAAGACCGAGCCGAACTCGTTGCGAACGATCGCACCAGTTGGGCAAGCTTCCATGCAGCCGGCATTCGCGCAGTGCTTGCAAACGTCGGAGAGCATCAGCCAGCGATCGGTGAAGCCTTCTTGCCCGACGCTCGTTTGTTCGACGAAGGCGACGTGTCGCCAGGTCGTGCCCGAAAGCTGCGAAGTGTTGTCGTAAGAATCCCCGGTGAAAGTAAACCCATCGGAGGGCAGCTCGTTCCACTGCTTGCAGGCCACTTCGCAGGCTTTGCATCCAATGCAGAGCGTGGTGTCGGTGAAGAATCCCGTCGTCACGACCCTTGATCTCCCTTGCCCATTTGGCGAGTGCCATGGTACGCGGTGGTTTTCCCCGGACCGAGTGGTGCGCCCAGGCTCTTGGCGAGTGCGGCGTCGTCGATTCCATGCCCAAGCGGCTGTCCGTCGTCGGAACGTTCCGACGACGGTACGGCTGCGTCGATCGCCCCTTCGACGTACGCCGCGCGGCGACCGGCTCGAATGTTGCAGGTCAACGATTTTCCCTCGTGGATCGAAACGTTTGGGTCCATTGCGAGCGGAACGAGCTCGCCCGGCGTGTCGCCGCGCGCGAAACCGAAACGGCCGTAGTTGTACGGAATCCCGATCTGGTGGATGCGCTTATTGCGCGCGATACGCAACGGGCGCAACCTTCCGGTGACCAATGCGCGCGCTTCCATTTCCCCAAGCGCGGTAGAGATCGTCACCCAATCGGCGTTGGCGATGCCCTTTTCCACTGCAAGCTGCGGATCGATCTCGCAGAAGGCCGCCGGCTGGAGCTCGGCGAGCCACGGGACGTACCGCGTCATGATGCCCGACATCTCGGTGATCCGATACGTTGTAAGCACGTAGGGAAACCTTGGATCGACCGGATCGTTGTATGGATTGTCGCGCCGTACCCACTCGCCCAGCGTGGGATTGCTCTGCTGCTTGTAGAGCAGGTTGCGGACCACCGACTGAAGCGGCTCGTAATGCGTCGGCAGCGGCGCATCCTTGAGGCCGGCACTGACGAAGATCTGCCCCTTGCCGTCGAGGTTCATGATGAAGGGATCTGCCCCGGAGTGCGCGTCGAGACCGCCGGCCCCAGGCCGAGCCGGTGTGGACGGTGCTTTGTTTTTTGGAAAGTCGGGAACGTCGAAGCCGGTCCACTCGCCCTTTTCCTCGTCCCACCAAACGTATTTCTTGCGCTCGCTCCACGGCTTGCCGTCGGGATCCGCGGAGGCCCGATTATAGAGCGTGCGCCGGTTCGCCGGCCACGCCCATCCCCACCCGAGTGCAGTCGACGCGTCGCCCTTTCGTGCGCGGGCGTTGTTCGTCACTTTGTCGGGGCAAACGCCCGTGTAGATCCAGGCGCCTGTGGCCGTCGAGCCGTCGTCTTTGAGATCCGCGAACGCTTTGACCTGTTCGCCCGTCGCGGTGTAGTAGCCATTAATCTCTTGCAGCACGCGCAACGCCGAAGGCTCGCCGCGGGCGCGTTCCCGCGCATCGGCGTGATCGTATTCCCACGTCATGTCGAGAATTGGCCGATCTTTCGGATCGGTCGAATCCGCGTACAGTTCCTTCAGCCGTTTGCCGAGCCAGTAGAAGTACCACAGATCGCTGTGCGAATCGCCCGCCGGCTGGACGGCCTTGTCATGCCACTGCAGCAATCGGCTGGTTTGCGTCATGGTGCCGTCTTTTTCGACCACAATGGCGGTAGGCAAGAAGAAGCACTCAGTTGCGATCGTCGACGGGTCGGCGCCCTGGCGATTCCAGAACGAGGAGGTTTCGCTTTCGTACGAATCGATGTTGACGAACCAATCCAGGCGATCCAGGCCGGCGCAGATCAGTTCCGCGTTCTGGCCCGAGGTCGCGGGATTCTGTCCGATCACAAAGTAGCCCTTGACGAACCCGTCCTTCATCGCGACGCTGGTCGGCAAGGCTGAATGGTCGCCCGTTAGCTGGGGAAGATACTCGAAGCAATAGCCGTTTTCGGCCGTGGCCGCATCGCCATAAAACGCTTTGAGGAGCGACACGACGTATTTGGGTGTGTTTGCCCACCAGCCGGTCGGCTTGGTAGTCGACTGCAGGTACGAATCGAGCGTTTGTTCGTCACGCAGGGCTGACGGCATCGCAAGATAGCCTGGGAGCAGGTCGTAGAGCGTCGCAATGTCGGTCGCTCCCTGGATGTCGGCATGGCCGCGTAACGCCATGATGCCGCCTCCAGGGCGTCCGATATTGCCAAGCAAGAGTTGCAAGATGGCTGCGGTACGTATGAATTGCACCCCGACCGTATGCTGCGTCCAGCCGACGGCATAGGCGACCGCCGTTGTGCGCTCGCGCCCGCTGTTGGCGGCTAGGGCTTCGGCAATTCGTTCGAAAAGCGCTCGCGGCGTTCCGCAGATGCGTTCGACCATTTCGGGCGTGTACCGCGCGTAATGGCGGCGCAGTACGTTCAAAACGCAGCGTGGGTGTTTGAAGGTCGGATCGTCGACGATTTGGCCGCCGGCGTCTTTTTCGAATGCCCATGCCGAGGTGTCGTACGTTCGGCGCTGCCCGTCGTATCCGCCAAAAATGCCGTCGAGGTCTTCAGCGTCTCGATATTCTTCGTTGACCAGATGCGCGGCGTTGGTGTAGGCGGCGACGTACTCTTTGAAGTAGCGCTCGTTGCTCAAAACATAGTTGATGATCGCGCCCAGAAAGACGATATCCGTTCCACTCCGAATCGGCGCGTAGACGTCGGCCACGGCAGAGGTGCGGGTAAAGCGCGGATCGACGTGAATGATCGTCGCGCCGCGCTCCTTGGCCCTCATAACGAAGCGAAACGCCACCGGATGGTTCTCGGCGAAGTTCGAGCCCTGAATCAGAATGCAATCAGCGTTCTGGAGATCTGGAACCCAAACCGTCGCGCCGCCGCGGCCGAACGAGGTACCCAGACCGGGCACCGTCGAGGAGTGTCATATTCGAGCCTGGTTTTCGATCGAAACGACACCGAGCGAGCGCATCAGTTTGCCCAGCAGATAGTTCTCTTCGATGCCGAAGGTGGCACCGCCGAGTGACGCGATTCCAAGCGTGTGATTGACGCGCTTCGTTTTTCCGTCAATCGTGCGCTCGCGAACGAACGTCTCCTCGCGCGTCTTCTTCACGAGCTGGGCTATTCGCTCCAGTGCCCACTCCAGCGGTCGCTCTTCCCAGGCATGACCGTGGGGCGCGCGGTACTTCACCGTAGTCCAGCGTGCCTCGTTGACGGTAAAGCCGAAGATCGCCGAGCCTTTTGGACAGAGATGGCCGCCGGAAATCGGGCTGTCGGGATTGCCTTCAATGTCGAGCAGCTTTCCGTCTTCGTCCGCGTAGGCGAGCGTGCTGCAGCCGACCGCGCAGTACGGACAGAGGCTAACCGTTGGCTTCGCGTTGGCAATGCGCCCGCGCAACCGCTGCGTTCGTTCCGAGAGAACGTTCGGAAGCGCACCGATGCGCTGGCGCAAATCGGAGTTCGCGACGGCCGACGACAACATGGCCGTGAGGTCGATGGTGGTCTTCATGCTGCCTCCGATGACGTTCTTAGGCGGTCGATTCTACCGGCAGGGCGAGGCTTGGCTTGCGCACGAGGAATGGAATGACCGACGCGACGAGCAGCATGACGGCAACCGGAACGAGCGCTCCCGCGAACGATCCGGTGGCATCGTGGACGCGCGCCGCGATGAATGGTCCTACCACGCCGCCGACGCCCCACGCCGTCAGAATCATGCCGTAGTTTTGCCCGAGAAACTTCGTTCCGAAATAATCGGCGTTAAACGACGGCATCACGCCAAAGCCGCCACCGTAGCAGAGCAGCACGATCGCGAAACAGACTGCGATCAAGCCGAGCGTATGAACTCCACTAAGCACGAAGAAGATGACGGCCTGGATCAGGTACATGGCCACATACGCCATGTTGCGGCCGATGCGGTCGGAAAGGCTCCCCCAAAAGAATCGCCCGAGCCCGTTGAAGATCGCGATTAAACCGTAAAGCGGGGCGGCCACGGCGGCCGTCGTCTTCGTCAGATCGATGATGATCGGCACCGCATTCGAGATGATCAAGATACCGGCGGTCACGTTGAGAAAGAGCAGTAGCCAGAGGCCGTAGAACTGCGGCATGCGCAAGACTTCGCCCGGGCTGAAGCCGCGTGTTTCGATAGCCGCTTGTGCGGCGGTTTCTCCGGCGACCGCGTAGCCCGGTTCGGGGTTGCGCAGCAGCATCGCGCAGAGGCCTCCGATGAGGATGAAGACGACACCGGAGACGATGAAAATCATCATGACCGATCCGACTTGTGCGGAGGCCAGCTGATACTGCGCGGGATTGAAGGACGTCCCGCCCTTGATCGCAGCATCACGGGCCGCAATGTAGGCTCCAGAGGCCTTCGCCGCCGCGGCGAAGGCGGGGATGCGCGGCACGATCTGGTTATACACGAATGCGCCGAGACCGAAGCCCATGACGACCAGTCCGCTGCCGACGCCGCGCATGTCGGGAAACCATTTGGTTACCATGGCAACCGGCGTGACGTACGCCATGCCGTTCCCGAAGCCGCCGATGATGCCGTAGGTGAGATAGAGCCACCAGGCCCCAAGGGCCGCCGTCCCGACGCCCGCCAGTAGAACGCCGAGACCCCAAACCACGGCCCCGACGATCGTGACGGTACGCGGCCCGACTCTGTCTTGCCAGCGGCCGCCGAAAACGGCGCCGACGCCCAAGAAAAAGATTGCAAGCTCGAAGGGAAGCGTCGCTTGTTGGCTCGTCCAGCCGAAGCCGGCGATCAGCGAGTTCGTAAAAATGCTCCAGGAATAGACCGTCCCCAGGCAGAGCATCACGATGACTCCGGCAACGGCGATGCCCCAGCGATTGGTCTTCGATGCGGGCGAGGATGCCATACTCACGCTCCTTTTGGTTGGCTGCGTAACTTCACGCAAGTTGCGGCCGGTTCCGGCTAGTGGTGGCGCTTTACGGTTCGCTCATGATAAGCGGAGCCTGCGGATCGAAGAGCGGCGGGGGGCGACTGAGCTCGTCCACCGCGTGGATGTTCTCGAACGCAAGGCTCGCCTGTGGATAGACGAGCCCCTTGTAGCGCATCGGCTTCAGGGCAGCTTCGTCGTAAATGTAAAGCGCGCCGGCATCGCTTCCAAACCGAACGCGCCAGGGCACGCCGGTGCCGGGGCCGTCGATGAAGTTCATGCGCTCGACAAGCTGGATCGGCGCAAAGTTGTGCGCATCGACCCACAGCTCTTCCAACCGATACCGCCCCGGATCGTGCAGCGCTTGCAGATGCAGGTGGTACGCGGGCACCCCGTAGGTCGACTCGATGCCTGCCAACGTTATGCGGTAGTTGCGGCCGTAAACGGTTTCCTTCTCGATGACCGGAAGCGCACCGGATGACGGGCTTGGAACGGCTGCCCGGTCTACAGGAGTTGGATCGTGAAACTGGGTGCGGACGTCTTGGACCCGGTCTAAATCGGATTCACCCGCGGGATTCGTTTTGGGAATGTCGGCCATCCCGAAAGTGTAGTTTGGAGCGAGCAGTGGAACTCCGAGAAAATCCGTCGGCGGCTGCGGCTTGCTGAGCGACGACAGCAACGGGATATTCAGATTCACGCCGGACGCGGCGTAGGTCGGGTGTGCGCGCTCGTAGTCGCTGACCGAGTCGACCGCGATTTGACCACTGGTCGAGTCGTAGGCGCTCCAGTACCGTTCCTGTTTGACCCTCCCGCCCTCGAGCACGGTCACCGCGACCGTATATTCCAGCAACGGCGGGTAGCGTTGATGGAGCCAGTACGCGCGCGAGCGAGCAAAGATTTGGTAGGGGTCGGGGGGCGCTTCCGCCTGCGCCGGGCTCAAGGAAGCGACTGCGAGCAAGAGGGTGGCGATGACGATCCGCGTCACGCGTTCTGCTTGGCTGGTCTCGGCCGACTGCCTGCCGCGCGTGCCGCGCCTCCAAAGGAGGCGGCTTAGGCGAAGCACAACTTCCAGGCGCACAAAGGAGAGATTCTCATGGATCTTTCAGAGATTACAGTCTACGCGCAAGGCGGATTCCGTCGCTACGAGGATGCCAAGGTTGGCCTGCTGACGCACGGGCTGCAGTATGGCACCGGTTGCTTCGAGGGGATTCGCGGTTATTGGGTGGCGGAGGAGCGGGAGCTTTTTCTGGTGGCCCTGCGCGACCACTACGAACGGCTGATGACCTCGGCGAAGATCCTTACGATCACTCTTCCCAAGAGCGCCGAGGAACTTGCCGAGATCACCGTCGAGCTCTGCCGGCGCAACAATTATCAGATGGACATCTACGTACGCCCGTTTGCCTACAAGGCTGCCGAAGACGTCGGGGTGCGTTTGCACGGCGTTCCCGATGCCTTCGCGATCGTTCCGATCCCCTTCACCCACTACCTCGAGGCCGGGCGCGGGCTCGACGTTTGCGTGAGCTCCTGGCGCCGGACCGACGACACGATGGCCCCGCCCCGCGCAAAGATCACCGGACTCTACGTCAACTCGGCTCTTGCCAAGAGTGAAGCCGTGTTGAACGGCTACGACGAAGCGGTGCTCCTTTCACACGACGGACACGTTGCGGAAGGTTCTGCCGAGAACATTTTTCTGGTGCGCCGCGGGGCGCTCTACACTCCCGATCCGTCGCAGAACGTGCTCGAGGGCGTTACCCGCCGGCTGATCATGGACGTCGCCCGCGACGAGCTGGGCCTGAAGATCGTGGAGCGCTCGATCGATCGCGGCGAGCTCTACGCGGCCGAAGAGGTATTCTTTACCGGAACGGCCGTCGGAATTCACTACGTGTCGTCGATCGATCGGCGCCCGGTCGGCGACGGATCGATTGGTCCGGTCGCAAAACGTCTAGCAAATCTCTACGATCGGATCGTGACCGCACGCGAACCGCGTTACGCTCACTGGCTGACCCGAACCTACGGTTCGGTGAGCGTCAACTCGGTTCAGGTAGAGGCGTAGGGGAGGCGTCCACCTCCGCTGGTACGGTCTCCGGCTGCGCCGGGACGGTGTCGGCCTGCGTCGGAGTGGTATCAGGCTGCGCCGGGACGGCGTCCGGCTGCGCTGGTTCGTCCTGGGGCACGCTCGAAGGTGCGTTCCAATAAGGGACGTCGGGCGACGTGCCGTGATTCGTCCTCGCCGCGTTCAGCGTGAACGTCGGCGCGATACCCATCTGCTCCCGCCACCGCGCGAAGCGCAGTTCGTCGGAGTAAGCGAGCCGCGAGATCTTATGGATGAACGCCCGGCCGAGATTTTGTGAAGGCAATGCGGTGGTCATTACCGCGATAACGTACGGCGCACCGCCGGCGTAGACGATGCCTGCATCGTTGAGCGTGTCGTAGAGCGAGCCGGTCTTGTGGGCGATCGCGACGTTGTCGGGGAGCGGTTCGGGCAGCAGCGTGTTGTACTGATCGGCTTCGAGGATCGCGATCATCTCGTTCGACGACCATTGGTCTATCAGCTCGCCTCGAGCCATCAGCGTGAGCAAATGAACCAGATCGGCCGGCGAGGTTCGGAGCATCCGGCGAATCGACCATCCCTCGGTGCGCACGTCGCCGGCAAGATGTGTATGCTCGAGACCAAGGTCTTCCATCTGGCGATTGATGTTGCTCCGCCCTACGAGCCGAATCAGCATGTTCGTGGCGGTGTTGTCGCTGATGTCGATCATCTTCTCGAGCAGTACCGAGACCGGATAGCTCGCACCGGCGGGCGCATCGCACAACTCTCCGGATCCGTAATCCTTATCCGCGGCCCGCAGCTCGACACGACGATTGAGGTCAAAACTGCCGGCCTGCAACTGCTCGAAGACTTCAACCATAACGGCAAGCTTGATCGTAGACGCCGCCGGCATGCTCTTGGCGGCGTTGAAGCCCGCGTTGTACCCCGTTGCCAAATCGAGCACGTCGAGCCCGGTAGCGGCCGGCAGGTGCCGGGCTAAGGTTCGCACCGCGCTGTTGAGATGCGCAAGCGGTGGCGGGAGATACGCAAGCGCCGGAACGATCGGCGTGAGGGCTAGCGAGAGAGCAAACGCCAGAAGAAACCCGGCACACCGCAGCATTGGCTATCGTTTTTGATTGAGCCGCGATCTAACTCCTGCTCATTCTGATACGCGCTGCGCCGCGATGAGGGTCTTTCCAACGGCGGGAACGAACCGAGCAACCCTCGTGAGCACGACGCTTTCTCCGGTACAACGCATCGAAATCGTTGGCGTCCCAATGGATCTGGGCGCGAGCCGCCGCGGCGTCGACATGGGACCATCGGCGGTGCGTTACGCCGAGCTGCACGAAAAGCTGAAAGCACTTGGCATCGCAACGGTCGTGGACCGGGGCAACCTTGCGGTTCCCATTCCCGAGTCAACGAATGCCGAGGACGCATCGGCGAAGTTCTTTAACGTCATCACCGAGGTCTGCGACGAGCTCGCCGTTGTCGTCGAACAGGCCGTGCGCAGCGGCGCCTTGCCGATCGTCCTTGGCGGCGATCACTCGATTGCGATGGGAACGCTAGCGGGGCTTACGCGCGCCTACGGCTCGCCTCCCGGGCTCGTTTGGATCGATGCGCACGCCGACATCAATAGCCCAGGAAGCTCCGCGACCGGCAACGTCCACGGTATGCCGCTCTACTTTGCGCTCAGCAATGGCTCTGCCATTGCCAACCACACCGTGCAGATCGGCTTGCGCGACGTGGATCCGGAAGAGAAGCAGCTGCTGCGAGAGTTTGGTGTCAAGACGTTCACGATGACCGACGTCGACAAGCTCGGAATGGTGCACGTGATGGAGCAGGCGCGCAGCATCGCCGGCGCGGGCAACCGGCCGATACACGTGTCGTTTGATATGGACGCGCTCGACCCACGCGAAGCGCCCGGAACCGGAACGCCGGTGAAAGGCGGGTTGAGCTATCGAGAAGCGCACCTTGTGATGGAGATGCTGCACGATAGCGGGCAGCTTGGCTCGATCGAAATGGTCGAAATCAATCCGATCTTCGATTACCGCAATCAAACCGCGCAACTCGCGGTTGGGCTGATATGCTCGGCCCTAGGCAAGTCAATACTCTGACGGATTTCCTCCTGCGGTGGTCTTCTAGAGTCTGATCGTCGCATGGCCTTCGCAGGCGACACCACCGCCGCAGACGGCCGGATCCCAACTCGCGTCGGCGAGCAGCGATCGTATATGGTTCTCGAGTTCGGCGTCGACCGGTGGTTGAAAGGTGATGGTTTGGGTGCGGCCGTCGTCGCCGACGGTAACGACCAGCGTCACGTGGACGGCGAGAGCATTGAGCTGCTTGAGCACGCTGGGATCGAGCACCGGGTCGGGCTGCTCGGCGCCGAAGGGAAGGTATCCGCCCGCTTGGTGGCCGGCTACACTGGCGACCTCACGAGCCGGCGAAGGCGTGGCCTGCGGCGCGTTGTCCGAGTTGCTGGTTCCTTGACCTGCCTGCTGCACTGAAGCAACCGCCGGCGCAGCCGGGGCGGTAGTCTCGAGTTTGCGGCGTACCGTGTGGCGAGGAGCCGAAGTAGTCGCTGCGATGCGAATGTGGTTTGCGAAGTTGAGCGTGGGCGTTATGCTGCGGTGCGGCGCGGCCGCGCGCGGGGGTGGCCGGCGCGGGCGAGGCGTCGAGATCACCACGTGCATGATGCGCGAAAAGCTGACCGTCTCAATCGGCGTGCCCGAAGCCGTCCAGAGAAGAGCCGGAATCGAAAGGGCCGCAAGGACGTGAATAGCCACCGAGGCAAGCGTCGCTCGCCCCATTCGCCCACGCGTCTCAACCCCTGCAATCATATCTAGCCCTTCGCTCGTAACGCTTGGCCGCCTTTGCTCGTGACCCGGTCAGGGCAGAGCTTCGTGCGCACCGCAGGGCTTCGGGGACGCTCGCTTTTTCGCGTCCTGCGAAAAAGCTGCTCGCCTCGTCGTCGCTCTCGCCATCCTGGCTTCGCTCCTCCCTTCACACGCCCCTTAGCCCTACGGTGCGCACGAAGCTCTGCCATGAAGATCGAACGGCGCAACCGCATCCTCTTATGG
>JBAVTZ010000037.1:0-15237 GCA_049696515.1 Candidatus Cybelea sp.
AAATAGTACCGTACAGAGGACGCCGACAAGCGCGAACGTCTCCCGTAGCCCGATGGCGGCGGCAATCGCTCCGTCGACGAGCGAGCCGAGGGGGACGACGCCGATCGCGATCATCGTATAAATGGAAAGCGCCCGGCCACGCACGTCATCGGGAGAGAGTATCTGTATTAAGGTGTTGGTAGCACCGAGCAAGGCGAGCGTTCCGACGCCTACGGCAAAAAGGACCGGCAGCGCCGCCGCAAGCGTCGGAACGAAACCCAGGGCGGAAACCCCGACCGACATGAGCAGCCCCGATTGGAGCCAGAGGCGCGAACGCCGCTCGCGCTGCGCGAAGTACGCGGTAAGGAGCGCGCCACCGAATCCGCCGATGCCGATCGCCGAAACTGCCCAGCCGACGCCGCCCGCGCCGGAGTGCAAGACGTTAACCGCTAGCGCCGGAATGAGCTGGCTGTAGGGACGCGTGAGAATCGCACTGACGAATTGCGCGAGCAGAATCCAACGCAATACCGGATGTCCCACGATGAAAACGATGCCGTAGCGCATCGCCAGCAGCGTCGATTCACGTCGCACCGCCGAGGGTGGCGACGGGTGCATCATCATCACCGCCGCTACCACCGCCAGCGTTGCCGCCGCGTTGAAATAGAAGGCTCCCGCAACACCGATCCAGACGATCAATAGACCGGCCAGCGCCGGACCGATCACCGCCGGCGCGTTGAAGGCGACGGAGTTGAGACCGACCGCGTTGCCGACGTATTGCCGGTCGACCAGCAGGGGCACCCAACTCTGACGCGTCGGCGAGTCGAATCCATTGGCCGCCGAATTGAGCACCGATACCAGGACGAGGGTTGTTAGGTCGAGACGATGCACCGTCGCCAACAGCGCAAGTATCAAGGCGGCCAGCGCCATCGTCGTATTGGTAACGAAAAGCACCCGCCGGCGGGGCAGCCGATCGGCCACGACCCCCGCTAGCGGCGACAAGAGCAAGACCGGGATCGCCCGGGCTGCGCCGAGGATGCCGAGATCGAGTGCCGCTTGATGCTGCGAGCCGGCCATGCGCGCGACGAAGAAACCCATCGCCGTGAACTGCATCCAGGTGCCGAGATTCGAAATCAGCAGCCCGAGCCACAGCAAGCGGAAATCTCGGTAACGCAGGGCTTCAAGAATCGACGCCCTCGGCGTAAAGCTTTCGGCCGCCGAGTCGGCACCGAGGCTGCCGGCAGCTGGGTCGAAGGATTGCGTCACGTAGTGCGCGCTCGCACGGCCGCGGCGATCGATGCGGTGCTTTGCTCGATCTCCAGGCGCGACGTATCGATGCAGAGATCGTAGTTACGCGGATCGCCGAACGTGAGGCCGTACCAATCCCGGATGTAGGCAGCGCGGGCGCGGTCGACGCGATCCACCTCGTTCTCTGCCGCCTCGCGGGCGGCAAGCGTCGCTTTTATGACGCGCGCGATCCGCCATTCCCGCGGCGCGTACATGAACACCCGGAGCACGTCTGCCCGAGCCCCCAAAATGACCGAGGCGCCGCGCCCGACGATGACCGCGTTGCCGTACGAGGCGTATTCGCGTACCGCATCTTGGACGGCACGCAACAACTCCTGGTCAAACGGCTTGGCAAGCGAGGCTTCAGCCAGCTCGGGCGTAGCCAGCTCGAGGCTGTTCAACAAGCGCTCTCCGAGGGTTGGCCCGGTATCTTCATTGGCTTCGACGGCTTCCGGTGTGGTGTGCAGCCGCTTGGCAACCACTATCGGCAGTTGATGGTCCACATATTCGTAGCCGAGGAGCGCTGCGACCGCTCTCGCGACCGCAAGCGCGTCCGATCCATACTCGTTCGAGATCGTTACTATCACTGGAGGAAGAGTACGCAATGCCGAACGTTGGTGTCCTGCCGATCATCGAGGCGCGAGATCTGCGCAAGGTCTTTCGCACGCCCAGGCGCCCAGCTGGCACGCTTGGCGCGTTGCGCTCGCTCTTTTCGCGCCAATACGATGACCGCGTGGCGGTAGACAACGTAACCTTCGCGCTGGAACCGGGCGAGTTGGTAGGATACATCGGGCCCAACGGCGCGGGCAAGTCTACCACCATCAAGATGCTCACCGGCATCCTCGTCCCAACCTCCGGCCTCGTGCGCGTAGCCGGACTCGTGCCGTGGAAGCAGCGCAGGGAGAATGCCCGCAACATCGGCGTCGTCTTCGGACAACGGAGTCAGCTCTATTGGGATCTTCCGCTGATTGACTCGTTCGAGCTATTGCGCGCGATCTATGGCGTGCCCCAGGACGAGTATCGCCGCAATCTTCACCGGTTCATCGAGATTCTAGAGTTGGACGGTTTTCTGCGCACGCCCGTGCGCCAGCTCTCCTTGGGACAGCGCATGCGCGGCGATTTCGCCGCGGCAATGCTGCACAGTCCCAAGATCGTCTATCTGGACGAACCGACCATCGGTCTCGATGTCGTCGCTAAGGAAGCGATCCGCGAGTTCATCGCGCGCATCAACGCCGAGCGCGGCGCAACGGTCATCCTCACGACCCACGATCTTGCCGACGTCGAGCGTCTTTGCCGGCGTATCGTTCTCATCGACCGCGGAACGCTGATCTACGACGGCAATATCGAGCGGATAAAGAGCGAATACGGGACGCAACGCACGCTCATCGTACGATTCAGCAAACCGGTGGAGCAGCCTCACCTCGACGGTGCGGAGCTGGTCGCCATGGACGGCTCCAGCGCGCGCTTCCGCTTCGACCGCAACCTCCAACGGGCGTCCCTGCTCGTGCGGCAAGCGAGTGAGCGCTACAGCGTCGAAGACGTAAGTTTAGAGGAGCCGGATCTCGAGTCGATTATCCGGCGCATCTATGTCGAAGGATACGAGCACCGATCGGAGGAGGACGCGTCATGATTTTTTCCAGCGCCACGAAGAAGCCGAAGATTCACTCGAGCGCCTACGTCGCGCCGAGCGCAACGATTAGCGGAGACGTAACCATCGGAGCGGGTTGCGCGGTCCTTCACGGCGCGGTCATCACCGCCGAGGGGGCACCGGTAACGATCGGCAGCGAGAGCGTGATCATGGAGAATGCGGTGCTCAAGGCAAGTGGCGGAAGCGCGCGCCAGTTTCCCCTCTCGATCGGCGATCGTTGCATCGTCGGCCCGCACGCGTACGTGGTCGGCGCCACCATCGGGAATGGCTGCTTCGTCGCGAGCGGTGCCAAGATTTTTAACGGTGCGTCGCTCGAGCCCGGCAGCGGCGTCGCGCTCGGCGCGATCGTGCACGTAAAGACGCGCCTGCCCGAGGGGACGAGCGTACCCATGCAGCACGTCGCGTTCGGGAATCCGGCGACCGTCTATTCGCCGGAAAAGGCGCCTGAGATTCATGCGAAGGTCGATTTCTTCGCCGAGGTTTTCAATCTCGACCCGGGAGAGTCGGTGCGTGCGCGCGCTGCGGAAACCTACGCGAAGTTCTTGCGCAAGGCGCATGCCCAAGACGCCTCGCTCGAGGAGCACCGCAGCGTAAAACCGCCCGCGCGGCGGTCGGGGCAAGAGCCGCCCCCGACGCAAGCCACCGAAGTGGACAAAGTCGTCGACGTCATGATGCTCGAGCTCGAAGAAATGGAGCATCGCCGGCAACAGGCGATTAAACGGCAAAAAGGTACGTAGCTCGAACTCTTCATGTTACCGTATATCGAATTTGCGAAGAAGGCGTTCGCGCGAGAGTCTACCTACCGAGTCGAGGTTCTCAGCGAAATTGGATCGCTGGTTTTGCGCGTCTACATTTTGCGATCGCTGTGGACCGCGCTGTACGCGCAAAACCTGGAGCCGGAGAACCTTCCGCTCCACAGCATGATCACGTACGCGACGGTAGCGATGCTGATGTCGCTGATTCTCGAGGTCGACGGCACGCGACTCATTCGTGAGAAGATTCGCGAGGGGACGATCGCCACCGACTTGATGAAGCCGATCAGCGTACCGTTCTACTTCTTCAGCGACGGTCTCGGGCAAACGTTCCTCCACGCGCTTCTGGTCGTCCCGTCACTTCTCTGCGCACTGCTGCTCGTGCGTATCGACGTGCCTGCCCCGGCTACGTTCGCCGTATTCCTATTGGCATTTTTAATCGCGTACGGGGTGAACTTCTTCCTTAATTTCCTCATGAACTGCGTTGCGTTTTGGACGCTGGAGACGTTCGCCGCCCAGTTGATCGTGCGCTGGACCACGGACCTTCTCTCGGGTCAAATCATTCCGCTTACCTTTTTTCCGGGAGTCGTCGGGCGGATCGTCTTCGCGCTGCCCTTTGCGGCAATCTATTCGACTCCGTTGTTGATCTACGTGGGGGTGATCCCGCCTTCGCAGTGGGCGCTCAGTATCGCCGCGCAAGTCGCCTGGCTATTGCTGTTCGCGCTCCTTTCCTCGCTGGTCTGGCGCGCGGCCTCGAACCGCGTCGTTATCCAGGGCGGCTAATCAGGTTGCGCCGGCGAGCCAGCAGGAGGTGATAGTACAGCATCCCGCGCACCGGCCCAAGCGTTTCGAGCAGCTCGTCCTGGTCAATGTGCGCGCCGCCACTAACCAGCGAAAGGCTGCGTGCGACACCGGAGTCGCGCAGCGGAAACGTATCCAGGCGCCCCAATCCGCGCAACAGCATGACCGATGCGCTCCACGGCCCGATGCCCCTGATCGTACAGAGGCGCGCGGCGGCGTCGGGCGTGGACAACGGCTCGAGCATTGCCTCATCGATCGTTCCCTCGGCAAAGACGATAGCCGCCGAGCGAATGTGGGCGAGCTTATTTCTCGAAAGCCCCGCCGCGCGCAAGCCATCTGGGTCGGCCTCCAGCCAGCTTGAGGCCGGCGGGAAGACCACGGCGCGGACATCCCCAACCGCAACCGAGGTGCCCAAAGCTTCGACCGCGCGGCGCATGATCGCCGCGGCCGCGTGGATCGAAATCTGTTGGAAGAGGATCGCGTGCGCGCACGCCTCCCACAACGACGGATAGCGCGGCGGTTTCAGGCCGCGCAGCGCGGTCGCGATCGGCCGCAGCCACTCAATCTGCCGGCTGCGTGCGTACCACTCCGTGAGGTCGATTTGCGTCCCAAGCATTCGTGCGATCGAAGGCAACCAGCGATCGGCATTGCGGCCGGTCGCTCGAACCTCGATCGCGTGGCGATCGTGCGGTCGAATGGCTAAGAGTTCGTTACCCCCAGCATCTTGCAGCGCGCGATAGAAGGTTCCGTCCGGGTGTACGAGGTCGACCGAGTTGCTCGCAAGCCGACGCAGCGCGTCCACGGTGAGATCGAGACGAAATGGGACGCGAACGGGGAGCAGGTGCACGCTACCGAGCCTTTTCATTCGTGCTCCAGAGATATCTGCATTGAACGTGGGCAGACCTGGTGCGATTTGGCGCCACCGTGGCAGGCGGTGATTCGGGAATTTCGAAAGTGCCGCGCATGCGTTCGTTTATTACTTTCTTACTCTGCTCATCGATCTCGGTTGCCTTGCTCTCCGGATGCAGCGGAGGCAGCTCGCTAACGACAGCTACGCCGGCCGGCGCAGCGCTTTCGAGCTCTATCCATCCGAAAACCGATGCTGCTTCGGGAGTGATCTACAGCGCGTCTGGCAACAACTCCGCCGTCAACTATTATCTCAAGGGAACAGGCCCTAATAATCCCGTTGCGGGCGCTCTTTCCGGAAATTTTTCGGACCCGACGGGTATGGGCGTCGATAAAGCCGGTGACTTATACGTCACCAACACCAACGCCGAGAACGTTCTGGTTTATACCAACGGTTCGAGTTCGCCAAGCGCTACGCTAAGCGACGCTGATAAGTTCCCGTATGACGTTGCGATCGGACCCGACGGCACTGCCTACGTGGCAAACATTTCGGGTCCGATGGGCGCCTCAGGCAACATCGTGGCCTTCGCCCCCGGCGCGAGCACCCCCACGCTGACGCTGAACGACAAGCACTTCCTCCACGTTATCGGCGTGGCGCTGGACAAAAACGGCAATCTGTTTGCCTCCTACGACGCCCACATGGTGGCCGGCACCGCTAGCGTCGTTGAGTTCAAGGCCGGCAAGAACGTGCCGACCGAGACCCACATAAAGCTCGGCGCGGCCGGCGGCATCGGGTTCGATCGCGCCGGGCACTTGCTCGCTCTTGACCTGCAGGCTCAAACCCTGAACGTCTACGACGTCGGGAAGCGGACGCCAATCCACCAACTCAAGCTGCGGGGTACCTCGGTCTTCTTCTCGTTCAATAAGGATTCGTCGCGATTGTACCTGGCGGACTATTCGCAGGGAAAGATCGACGAGTATCGTTACCAACCCGACGCCTTGACCTTGATCGGCACCATCACCAACGGCATGACCCGATCGAGCGGCAACCTCGGAATCGCGACTACTCCGGCTCAACAACTCTAAGAGATTACGGCAAGCGCGGAGTCGCGGGTATCGAAGCATTTCAAAATGCGCGCCGCTTGCAAGGCACAAGCGACCCTCGAGGGAAGAATCCTCCTTGAAAGAGCCGATCGGCTAGAGGAAGTTTGTCCCGTGCTAGAGCGTTTGCGTGACGGTAAAGTGGACCCGCGCCGATCCCTGTGGAGGGGATGCCTGTGACCGCGCTTAGGGTCTACCTTCAATATTGGCGAATCAACATTCTCACGCTGCTGGAGTACCGCGCAAACTTCGTGATGTGGTTCGTTTTTACGATCGTCTATCACGGGATCGCTCTGGCTGCACTCTACATAACGATGCGACAGTTCCCCTCGATGAACGGTTGGAACTTTCGGCAGATGTTTTTCCTGTACGCTCTGTGGATGAGCGCCCACGAGCTGCACAACACCTTCTTTTTCACCGTCGTCAGCGTCCCGGAATACGTCCGCGAAGGCCGCTTCGACCGCTTTCTGGTTCGACCGCTCGACACGCTCTTTCAGGTCTTAACCGTGCCGCAGCAGATCGTCCCCGACGGCTTGGTGCTCGGAATCGCGACGCTTGCGGTTGCGACCTCGGCGGCCAACGTTCGCGTGGATTGGATCTTCGTGGTGTTCGTGCCGCTCGTCATTGCCGGCGGCGCACTGATCGACCTTGGCATCTCCTTAGCCGTAGCCACGCTCTCGTTTTGGTTCGTGCGCGTGGACACCTTGCGGTGGATGGTCATGTCGCTAGAACAAGACTTTACGCGTTACCCCATCAGCATTTATACGCGCGGCGTGCGAATAATTCTCACCTTCGTGCTGCCCTTCGCCTTCATGAACTATTTCCCGGCGACGTACTTCCTCGAGAAAGCCGATACCGGACTGCACTTCAATCCGGCAGTGGGTTTGCTTACGCCCGCGATCGGTTTGGCATGGCTAGGTGCCTCTTACGCGTTTTGGCTCTTCGGGTTGCGGCACTATCAGGGTACCGGCTCGTGAAACGCGCTGCCTTCCTGAGCGCGGCCGGCGCGGCACTCCTTGCGCCGCGCGCCGCTTTGGCCACCTCGCTGAGCGCACGCGTTCGCGCGATTGCACTGGCGATGCCCGGAAGTATCGGGATCTACGCCCGCACGATGACCTTGGGCCCCCCATTGGTTGCTTACAACTCCTCCGAGCACTTTCCGACGGCCTCCATAATTAAGGTTCTCATCATGACCACCGCTTACGCGATGGAGGAAGCCTCCCCAGGGACGCTCGACACCAAGATCACCTTCCACAGCCGAAACCTGATCGGCGGCTCGGACTTCATGGACCAAGCCGACGATGGTCAGCGCTTCACGGTGGCGCAGCTGGTCGTTCCGATGATCCAAGTCAGCGATAACACTGCCGCCAATCTCCTTATCGCTCACTTCGGCATAAAAACTATCAACGCGGTCGGTGCGCGGGCCGGCCTGGCGCGTACGCATCTGGCGCGTCAGTTTCTCGACTATACCGCGATCACGCACCACAACAAGAACGTCTCGACGCCTGAAGATATGGCCCGCCTTCTCTATCTCATCGAACGTGGCGCACGCGAGCGCACGGCTACTGTGGCTTCGCCGGGTTATTGCCGGAAGATGATCTCAATCATGCTCGGCCAGACCGACCGTGACGGCATTCCCAAGGCTCTTCCGCGTGGAACGCCGGTCGCGAATAAGACCGGTCAAATCGTTGGAACGCTCAACGACATCGCCATCATCGAACCTTTCGGCGATTCGCCGTTTGTGCTGTCGATCATGACCAAAGGGATCTACTATCCCGACGCCTATGCCGCAATCCACGCGATAACGCGCGCGACCTATGCTGCGGCGGGAAAAAGCTTCGACTAGGAAACCCGTAGCAGGCTACCCTATTTGCTTTTGTTCTCGTAAACCGCACAGCCGAATGCTATGCCGGTGCGCAGGATAGCCAACTTGGCCGAGCGCCGGAGTTGCTTAAATCGGGCCTCGTGGGATTTTGCAACGGCGAAGTTTATGGGATGCCACCACGCCACCAGCCGAACGGGCTGTCGCCCACGCGTATATTTGGCGGCTTTGCGCCGCCGGTGCGCGGACAAACGGCGCGGAAGGTCAACCGTAGCCCCGGTGTAGAGCGATCCGTCGCCGCAGGCGAGCACGTAGACTGCCGGCTTTTTCACCAAGCTTGCTTCCCCTCACTGCACATGAGATACTGCGAAACGGACCTCGTGATAAGGAGCGGCATGATGCGGAGCCTATTTACTTTCCTGCTCGCCGTAAGCGCAGTCGCGATGTCCGGATGCGCGGCCGGCCGGTTGAGCGGCGCGCCCGATGAACCGTCGCTAAGCGCGCAGCCGGCCAGTTCTAAAAGTCGACCCTTAATCCAGCACATCGTGATAATCGTCCAGGAGAACCGCAGCTTCGACGATTTCTTCGCGACCTTTCCGGGCGCCGACGGCGCCACCAGCGGGTTAATGAAAATGCCCGGCGGCGACGTGACCGTGCGCCTCAAGAAGGCGCCGCTGGACTCGGATAGCCTCGGCCACCAACACGATTCTTTTGAGAAAGAATACGATGGCGGCAAGATGGATGGATTCGGTTTGGTGAAGCGGGCACTTCAGAAAGGCGTCGTCGAGCGAGCCGGCACGTACCCATACCGGTATGTCGACCCGAGAGAAATTCAGCCCTACTGGACGATCGCGCGACAATGGGTGCTTGCAGACCACATGTTCCCGACGCAAAGCAGCAGCAGCTTTACGGCGCACCAGGATTTGATCGCCGGTGGGACGCAGGTGGGCGGCGGGAAGAATGTGATCGACTTTCCTACGCCGTCGTCCTGGGGATGCGATGCGCCGCTGGGTACGGTGACTTCGCTCATTACCTCGACGGGAAAATATTTGCGGGACAAAGGCCCGTACCCGTGCTTCACGTATCGAACGTTGCGCGATCTGATGGACGCCAAAGACGTTTCGTGGCTCTATTTCACCAACCCCACAAACAACAGCGTCTGGAATGCCTTCGACGCCATTCAAGCGGTTCGTGAAGGGTCCGAATGGACGACGCACATCGTACGCCCCGAAAGCGACTTCTTTGCGTACGTGACCAGCGGAGAGCTGCCGCAAGTGTCCTGGGTGATTCCCGACGAGATCAACTCCGATCACCCCGGAAACCAGCACGATACCGGGCCTTCGTGGGTTGCGAGCATTATCAATGCGATCGGTCAAAGCTCGTACTGGCCGTCGACGGCGATCGTCGTGGTATGGGATGACTGGGGTGGAGAGTACGATCAGGTGCCGCCGCCGCAGCTCGACGGTCAGGGCCTGGGGATGCGCGTACCGATGTTGCTCGTGTCGCCGTACGCCCGCGTGACGTCCCCCAGCCAGCCTGGCTATATCTCGCACACGCAGTATGAGTTTGGCAGCCTGGTGCGATTCGTGGAGGACAACTGGAACCTTGGCCGCCTCGGGACGACCGACGGCCGAGCCAACAGTATCCTGGACTCTTTTGATTTCACTCAGGCCCCTCGGCCCTTTACAATCATACCGTCCAAGTACAGCAAAGCGTTCTTCGAGCGTCAGAAGCCTTCGGGGCTTCCGGTCGATTCAGACTAGCCAACGCCGACGTCTCGGCTCCTAGACCAGGAAGCTCGCTCAGCCGCAAAGTAAGGAGCCGCATCGAGATGCGACGCTTTCCGATCGAGATTTTGATCGTCGTCCTCCTGGGGGTCCTTGGCCCCGTTCCATTGCTGCCGCCCTTAGCTCCGTACCCGCCGACCGCGGCCATGGTTGATGCCGTGCAGGCAAGCCGGCTGAAAAGCACGGTCGAGCAGCTCGTTGGGTTTGGCACGCGCAACGACTTTTCCGAGACGAGTTCGACCGCCAATCACGGCGTATTCGGTGCGCGCGATTGGATTGCACGGCAATTTGCTGCCATTGCAGCCACGTCTAATGGACGCATGACCGTAACGCTTGACACCTACCTCCAACCGAAGACCCCGAGAACGCCGCGCGCCGTTACCGAGTCGAGCGTCATCGCGACGCTGCGCGGCGATGACCCGGGGCGCATCTACGTTATGTCCAGCCATTTCGACGATTGCGACGGGCACTGCACCGACGGAGCCGGCGTCGCACCCGGAGCCGATGACAACGGGTCGAGCGTTGCCGCCGTCCTCGAGGCGGCACGCGTAATGGCAAGCTCGCGTTTTCGCGGCACGATTATTTTCGCGTGTTTTGATGGCGAAGAGCTCGGTTTGTGGGGATCGAATCACTATGCGCACGAGCTAGCCGCCGGACACGCGCCGGTTCTCGCGGTGTTGAACAACGATATTATTGGTAACTCGGTCGGCGGGGACGGGCGCTCCGAACCGAACGTCATCCGCGTCTTTAGCGAAGGACTTCCAGCCGGAGTTGCTATCGCCCGAGTCAATCTGGTTGGATCGGAGAACGATTCACCCTCGCGCGAGCTCTCGCGCTTCATCGCTGAGGTCGTTCCGGTCTACGTTCCGAATCTTACGGTGCGCCAGATCTTTCGCTCCGATCGGTTCATGCGCGGCGGGGATCAACAATCGTTCCAATCCGTCGGATACTCAGCCGCGGTCCGCTTCGTCGAAGCCCACGAGAATTTTACCCATCAGCATCAAGACGTGCGCATCCAAAACGGGACCCAGTACGGCGATCTTCCTCAATACATTGACGCCGAGTATCTGCGGCGCGCTACCCAGGCCAACGTAGCGGCCCTCGCGACCCTCGCTCTCGGCCCCCCTCCTCCGACGGGCGTAGAGCTGGTTCTTGCGCGGCTCGGGTACGACTCTACGCTGCGATGGAAACGCGTCGCCGACGCCGTTTCGTACGAGATCGTGTGGCGTTCGACCGATTCGCCGCAGTGGGAATATGCACGCAACGCCGGAAACGTTTCGGAAGCCACGCTTCCGGTTTCTAAAGACGACTATATTCTCGGGGTACGCTCCATCGATGCCAACGGCTTACGCAGCCCAGCCGTCTATCCTGTAGCCGCGCGCAAATAGTTCTCTCAGCCCAATGAGGTTTTGCTCAAGCGCTCCGGCGGTGGACCGACGGCGTGCAGCAAGGCTTTGAAGCGCGAGCGCTGTGCGATCGGCGCAAACCAGCAAAGGCTGCGCAACATCAAGAGTGCCGGCTCCCGCTGTTCCATGGCGCGCTCTAGATGCTCCAAGGCTTCCTCCAAGCGTCCCAATCCCACCGCAACCGTTGCCAGATTGAAGCCGACGACGAATTCGGTGCGAGCCATCTCCTGAAGCGTTCGATAGATCCCCTCGGCCCGTTCGGTGTCGCCGCAGTCCGCGTAGGCTCGCCCAAGCAAAGGCAGGCGTAGCGCGATGTCTTCCGCCCGATCTTGCGGAAGCAGCAGCAGATCGGCCAGCGCTTCTGCCGGCTGTCCGTTGAGAATGAATGCCTGGGCGCGGTGGCGCCTCGCGATCGAAAAATCCGGTCCGCTTTCGATCAAACTTGAAAGCGAGTCAATTGCCCGCCTGTACTCGCCGGTGTGCAAAAATATCCGGGCAAGAAAAAGCTGCAGCGGGGCCGACGACGGCTCGACGAAGAGCGCCCGCTGCATTTCTAGCAGCGGCTTGTCGCCGGAGCCCTTGCACATATAGAACCAAGCGGCGTTGATGTGGACCGAGGTGGACTTTGGGTTCAATCGAATCGCGGTTTCGATCTCGTCTTCGGCCTCGTCCCAGTTCCAGTCGCAAAAGAGCAGGATGTTCCCGAGGGTCGCCCGAGCTTCGGCTGACGACGGGTCGATTTCGAGAGCCCGGACGATCGCCGCTTTGGCTTTGGGAAACGTGTACGAGCCCGGAGCGTACCAGTATTCGGCCATTAGCGAGTGTGCCCGCGCCAGCCCGATGAGGGCCTGCACGTGCTCGCAATCGATACGCAGCGCCGCTTCGAACTGTTCGGCCGCGGCTGTCAACGAGCTCGCCGTCCGCTTCTCCAACAGGTAGGCGCCCCGCCAATAATGGTGGAGCACCTCTGGTGCGCTGTCTAACAGGCGATTGACGGCCACTTCGGCGGAGCTCACCGTCGCCTCAAACCCTGGCGCGACGACACTGACCGGCGCGACAAAACGATAACCTCTCCCGCGGACGGTCACGACATAAGCGCGGTCCCTTGCACGTTCGTCGAGCAACTGCCGCAACATATACATGTGCTGGGAGAGATTGCCGTCACTAACGACGGTATCCGGCCAGACTAGCGATGCAATCGTCTCTTTGTCGATGACGCTGCCGCTAGCGTGAATCAGCACGCCCAGCAACTGCGCCAGCCGCTCGGGGAGCGGTATCACCGTTGTGCCGTGAGAGAGCAATCCGCGCTCCGGATCGAAACGGAAGGATCCGAATGCGTAGATCGGTGAGCGTTTCGATTGATGCTGCATCGCCGGTCGAGGATCTATCATCAACTCTCAAATGCTCGGTGACCGCCGGTTGTGACTTTTCGTATCCGGGAATCGCAACGGCGATCGTTCGCAGTGCAGTCGGACGCAGCTTCAATAGAATCTCGGCGAGCGGCTCGCGAAGGATCTCCACGACCGCAATCCAAGGTGCTCCCGTCATCGCCGAGACCGCCAACGCCAGCGTGTCACGGATCGGTTCCTGGAGCTTTCCGGCGTAATGAACGAAGGCGGAATCGCTCGCCGCGAGTCTGCTGACGGCAGTCGTTAGGCGATTCGAGTCTCTCAAAGGCGAAGAACGGGTATCGAGTATCGCCTCGAGCAGGCCGCAGACGGCGGCGCTTTGCAGATCGGTCTCTCCTTGCATTTGCGGCACGACTAAGCAGAGGCGTCGATAGATCGCGGCGTTCAACCAGCGGTCCAGTTCGCACCACTCGCGATCTTGACTCGGAAGAAAGAGGCCGGTTGCCAGCAGCCGGTCTTGGGTGGCTAGAAGGCGCTCGACTGCCCGTGCGCGCCACTGTTTCGATTGGGTCGTCTCCGCGCGGGCTTCCGTGACTGCTGCAAGCACGGCTGCCGAACGAGCAGCCAATCCTTGAAAACCGAGGGAATCGGAACGGCGGTGTGCGGCTAGCGCCGTCCTTTCGGCATCGCTCCACTTTCCCTGGTGCGCGAGATCGTACGCGTCCGCAACCTCCATCGCGATGCCTTCCCATGTCTGCGGCCTTGGGCCGGTTAGCTCCGGCGGCGAGCCCCACGCTCCGCCCTGCGCGAGCCGAAGCTGCGCGATGAGTGCGAGGCAGCGATATCTGTCGTCGCCATTGCTCTCTGCGAGTGCGCCCTGCGCGTATGCTTTGGCCGCCTCGAAGTTCCGTTGGAGGAGCGCAAGCTTCGCCCTCACCATTGGACTCGAGTTCGGAGGCAGTCCGCGGAGCTGTTCGACCGCCTCGTCTGCGTTGCCCAGATGAACGTTCGCCTCGGCTATGCACTGCCGGGCAAAGATGCGGGCATCCCGGTTCTCCGCCCATCGTAGAAGACTTCCGGCGATCGAGCGCATTTCCAAAACGTTCGCTCGATCGCGCGCGCGAAAGAATGCCTCACGCTCTTTTTTGAAGCGCCACGCGCCATCATAGGCCTGACGACACGCACCGCGTCTTCGCGCAAAGGTTTCTGGAACCGGTTCGGCCGGCTCCGTTTGCAACTCTTCCAAAATCTCGCGAGCGTACCGTGCGATCGCGGTGACCGCTTGCGCTCTCCAGCGTTGAAAGTGACGCCGGGAGACCCCGCTCCGACGAGCCAGTTCGGTGTTGCTGGCAGTTCGCGCGAAGTCGACCTCGATGATAGCGCTGCGCAGCCGCGTCAGGCTTTGCTCTTCACCGGCGAGCGCGGCCCCCACGACCTGCTGCAACGCGGCGACTGCATCTTGCTCGCCGGTTGCGCGACAGACCGCGTCCATGAGCGGCGATGCGGCCAGTGCTCGAGGATTTCTGACCCGTCGCAGGAGCGTCAACACCTGACGCTCCATGCAGCGTCGCGCTGCATCCTGGGTTTGTGCGGAAGTAGCCGTCGGCAACGATGCCATGCTCGTAGCATAGGCCACAAGCGAACACCGCGCTTGAGGAAGTTCCAATAAAATTCGGATGGATGAGCTTGCGCCGAATTGATCTTTCTTGAGCTTTTGAGAATCGTTGATACGAAAGTGGGGTAATGCCGCGGCGCATCAACGAGTATCAAAAGGTCGCTTTCGCGGCACTTCGTAAGCGAGTTGCAGCGTCCTATTTGACGCACAACTCGGAACCTACGACAGAGGGAAATGCAAATAATGAAAACGCAACGAACCCTCCGTCGCGCGGTCATAGCCGCTTCGTTAGCGGTGGCATTCCTCAGCCAGGGAACATGGACACTGGCGGGCGTCACCGGTAATCTCGGCGGCTCGATCAGGGACACGGGCGGTGCTCCGCTTGCGGGCGTAACGGTGCAAGCGGTCTCACCCTCGGAAACCCGGACCACGACGACGGACGCGGGAGGACACTTTATTCTCCTCTCGCTCGCCCCAGATACCTACACGGTTAACCTCAGCAAAGACGGCTACCAAAGCATCTCGTACCCCGGCGTAGTCGTCTTCGCCGACCAAAGTCAGCAGGTCGCCTTTACCATCAATAAGGCGCTGCGGACGATCGCCCACGTGACTTCAAGCGCCGGCGCGGCCTTGGTGCGCTCGGGCGTCGGCAGCGATCTCTATAGCGTCAACGCCACCACGGCTTCAAAAGCGGCGGCGCTGGGCGGCGGCGGTAACCTCAACAACACCTACTCGGCGATGGCCTCAGTCCCCGGCGTGCAGACGTCAATGGGCGGCATGGGCTGGGATTTCAACGCCGCCTACGTTCGTGGCCAAAACTCGTATTACACGGGCTTCGAATACGACG
>JBAVTZ010000038.1:0-8366 GCA_049696515.1 Candidatus Cybelea sp.
ACGAGATGCTGCGGGCGGTGGCAGCCGGCATGGCGATCGTTTCCGCTTATCGGCGATACGGTCACCTCGGCGCAAATCTGGATCCGCTCGGGGTCGAGCCGGTCGGTGATGCCTCGCTCGATCCGCAAACGTATGGCCTGACGCCTGCATTGCAATCGGCGATTCCCGCCAGCGTGTTGCGCGTAAAGGTGCCGGGCAACACCTTGGCCGACGTACTCCCCCGGCTAAGGGAGACCTACAGCTCGACCATCGCGTATGAGATCGAGCATATCTCCGACGTCAACCAGCGTACCTGGCTGCGCGATTATATCGAATCGGGCAAGAACAAGATCAAACAGACGCCGCAGCGGCAACTCGAGTATCTCGAGCGTCTCACGCGGGTCGAAGCCTTCGATCGCTACGTTCGTAAGACGTTTCTTGGCCAGAAGACCTTCTCGGGCGAAGGGCTCGACGTCATGGTGCCGATGCTCGAAGAGATGCTCGACATGTTGGCCGATGACGGCGTGGCCAATGCCGTGCTGGGCATGGCGCATCGAGGAAGGCTCAACGTGATTGCCCACGTTGTGAACCTGCCGTACGAAGAGGCGATGACCGAGTTCGAGGCCGCTCAATATCGCGGCAATCTTGGCGACGACGACGTGATGGGCGACGTCAAATATCACCACGGCGCCGCCGGAACGTTCACGACCTCGAAGGGCAAAACGATCAACGTCACCTTGGCGCACAATCCAAGCCATTTGGAAGCGGTCGATCCGGTGGTGGAGGGCAGCGCGCGAGCGCTGCAAACCGATTCCACGCACGGCATCCCGGCCTTCGATCGCAAGCGCGCGGTGCCGATCCTGATCCATGGCGACGCCGCTTTTACCGGCCAGGGCATCGTTGCAGAAGTCTTTAACTTGCAATCGCTGCCAGGGTATGACGTAGGCGGGACGATCCATCTCATCGCCAACAATCAAATCGGCTTCACCACCGATCCTGCCGACGCGCGCTCGACGCGATATGCTTCGGACTTGGCGAAGGGCTTCGACGTTCCGATCGTGCATGTCAACGCCGACGACGTCGATGCCTCCATCGCTGCAGTGCACTTGGCGATCGACTTCCGGCGCGCATTCGGGCGCGACGCCCTGATCGACTTAATTGGGTATCGCCGGTTCGGCCACAACGAGCAAGACGAACCGGCCTACACGCAGCCGCAGCTGAGCGAAAAGATCAAGAACCATCCGACGGTGCGCGAGCTCTTCGCCAACAAGCTGATCAATCAGGGAATTCTCACCGCCGACCAGTCCAAGACGATGGTCGACGAAGTCACGGATCGCTTGCAGGAAGCGCGCCGCGCGGTGAAGGGTGCATTAGCCTCGCACATCACCGGACGCAAGCTTGCGGGAAGCAACACCTTTGACGGGACTGTCTTGCCGCCGGTCGACCGCGCCACGCTGGTAGCGTGGAGCGAGGCGTTGATGGCGACGCCGGCAGGTTTCACGCTGAACCGTAAGCTGCGCTCGCAGTTCGAGCGGCGTGCAGCAACGATTGCCGAAAAGGGTGCGGTCGATTGGGGTACGTCGGAATCGCTGGCTTTTGCCTCGCTCCTTTCAAGCGGCACGCCGATTCGGCTGACCGGGCAGGATACCGAGCGCGGAACCTTCAGCCATCGTCACGACGTTCTGCACGACCCGGTCGACAACGCGATCTGGATCCCGCTGCAGCACATTGCGCTGCAACAAGCATCGTTTGAGATTATTAACAGCCCGCTCTCCGAGTATGCGTGCATGGGCTTCGAGTACGGTTACTCGACCCAATCGCCCAACGCGCTGGTCTTATGGGAGGCGCAGTACGGCGATTTCTTCAACGGCGCCGAGATCGTCGTCGATCAGTTCATTGCCGCCGGTCAGGCAAAATGGGGGCAAACGTCGCGCCTGACGCTGCTCCTTCCGCATGGATATGAAGGCGCCGGGCCCGAACACTCGAGCGCCCGTCCCGAGCGTTTCCTGCAACTCGTTGCCGAAGGCAACTTGCGGGTTGCTGCGCCCTCGGTCGCGGGCAACTACTATCATTTACTGCGCAGGCAGGCTCGCTCCCCGATTGCGGTCCCGTTGGTGATCATGACGCCCAAATCGCTCTTGCGCGCCGAAAGCGCAGCCGGCGCCCTCGACGAAATGGCGACGGGAAGCTTCATGCCGGTAATTGACGATCCGCGACCGATCGATCGCGACAAGATCGAGCGGTTAATCCTCTGCAGCGGAAAGATCTATCACGATCTGATCGCGCACGCCGCTTACGGCTCGCTTCAGCGGACCGCGATAGCCCGAATCGAACTGCTGGCTCCGCTGCCGGTTGGGGATATCAATCGCTTGATCGCCAGTTACCCCCGCTTAAAGAAGATCGTTTGGGTGCAAGAGGAGCCGAAGAACATGGGTGCCCGCGCCTTCGTGCGCCGCCGGCTGCTGGAAGGCAAACGCGACGGCTTCGATATCGAGTACATCGGGCGCGGCTACCGTGCGAGCCCCAGCGAAGGCTACGCCGGCCAGCATGCAGTCGAACAAGAACGAATCGTCGCCACTGCGCTAGCCGAGTAACGCGCTCGTCGAGAAATCCTTCGGCGGGACGTCGTGGGGAATAAGGTTTACGGCAGGTTCTTCTCGGCGAACATATTGGCAAGCAGCTCCTCGATACTAGCGGCATCGGTGAATAGTCCACGAGTATGCGGACCAATGAAGCCTTCGCGAACCATCGAGTCGAAGAGCGTCAGCAATGCATCGTAATAGCCGCGGAAGTTTAGCAAGCCGATCGGTTTATCGTGGATGCGTAACTGCCGCCAGCTCAACACCTCACACAGTTCATCCATCGTCCCGAAGCCGCCGGGCAGAGTAATGAAGGCGTCGCTGGCGTCGTCCATCATCGCCTTGCGTTCGTGCATCGTCGTAACGATGTGCAGCTCGGTCAGGCCTTGGTGAGCCAGCTCGGTCCGCGCCAGGGCGTGCGGGATCACGCCGATGACCTCGCCGCCGGCGGCCAACGCGGCGTCGGCGACGACTCCCATCAACCCGATGCTGCCGCCGCCGTAGACGATGCCGTATCCGGCGCGCACGATTTCTTGCGCAGCTTGACGCGCCATGTGCGCGTAGGCAGGATCGTTTCCGAGGTGCGAGCCGCAAAAAACACAGATTCGTTTCATCGCCCGACGCGGTTGGTCAACGGGTTGCGAGGCGCCTGCCGGTGAGGCTTTGGCTGTGGGCAACGATTGAGTTTGCCGTGCTCGCGGTGCTGGCGATCGTGCGCACCAAGCTCTGGACCTATGGCTCCGATACCGGAACCTTCGCTCAAATTGTTACCGACGCGTTCGGCGGCATGCGCAACGGAGTCGAGGCCGGGTCGCACTTTCGCTACCATTGGTCTCCTTCACTGGCGCTGCTCTGGCCGCTCGTCGCGGCTACGCGAAGCGCGCTCGGTTTACAGCTGGTTCAAGCTGCAGCTACGGTCGCGTGCGCGCCGTTGCTCGCGGCGCTGGCGCTTCCGTATGCAGGGGCACGACTGGCGGAACGCCTCGGGCTCATCACGCTGCTCTACCCGCCGCTGCTCGCACTCGGCTTCGACGAGTTCCACGAACTCGGGCTTTTCTCGCCGCTCGTGCTCGCGCTCTTCCTCTGCGCCGACCGCCAATGGTGGCTAGCCTTTGCGATCGCTGCGCTGACTGCGATCGGTTTGCGCGAAGACGCAGCCTTGACGATCTTGGTCTTTGGCATCGTCCTGCTGACGATTGCGCTGCGCCCTCGATCGCAAGGCCGGGGTCTGCTCGAGGGTTTCACTCCCGCACCGCACGCGCTCGCGGTCGCAGGGGCCGGATCGGCGCTGGGCGCGGCGGTGGCGCTGGCGGTCTATTACGGGATCATCACGCCGCATTTGGGTGGTTGGAAGCCAAGCCACTTCTACGTTTATCCATTTGCGAACGGACCGTTGGCGCTGCTTCTCTCGCCGCTCACGCATCCGATCCAATTCGTGCGCGCGATCTTCACGCTCGGACGCTTAACCTACATTCTCGAAGCCCTCGTGCCGCTCGCCTTTCTGCCGCTGCGCTCCTGGTGGACCTTGCTGGCCCTCCCGGGAGCCGCCGTCGTTCTACTTGCAAACTCGGGATACGTTTGGCGCATGGGCGACCACTACGCCGCGCTTTGGATCCCGTAGCTGCTGGTAGCGACCGCGATGGGGGTTGCAGCGCTGGAGCGCGGCGCGAACGAACGCGCCGCGCGCCGTTGGACCGCGACCGCGGGCGTGCTCTGCGTCGTGTTCTTAGTTGCCTTCGATCCGCTGCATCCATTGCATTACCTGCATCCGTACTACCACGACCTCTCGGACGCTCGCCGCGCGATCGGTTGCGTACCGAAGAGTGCTTCGCTCGCAACCTATGACGAATGGTTCTCGGCGGTGGCGGCACAGCGTCCCCGTGCCACCATCGACCGTACCAGCGGAACCGAGTATCTGGTCTACGCCGACGACTTTCCAAGCGCGATGTTTCGGCTTCGCCTGCGCCCGGCGCTCGCCGCGGCGGTCGCTCAGGGCCAATATCGGGTTATCTGCCGCTACGGCGAGGTTGCGGCGTACGAAGCGGTTGGTTCGCGATAGCGCCCCGTCGAAACGGGGTGGAACCATGACTGCTGCGATTCCTGGACCGAGCCGCTGGACGACCCTGCGAGGCCTTCTCCCGGTACCCTTTTCGCGCTTCCCTGGATTCCTCCAAGGGATGACCGCTTGCCACGGCCACCTCTTCGCCTTTGCACTTCCGTGGAGATCGTACGTCTTCGTCAACGAGCCGGCACTCGTCAAGGATATCTTGGTGACCCAGCAGCACGCGTTTTCGAAATCGCTCGGAACTCGCGTGTTGCGACTGCTGCTCGGCGAGGGACTGCTGACCAGCGAAGATCCATTGCACCGGCAAATGCGGCGTATCGTCCAGCCGGCTTTTCACCGCGAACGCATTGCCGAGTACGCGCGCATCATGGAGCGGGACGCGACCCAATTCGCCGAGCGCCTAGAGCCCGACATACGCTTCGACGCGCATGCTGCAATGACCGAGCTCACGCTGCGTATCGCAACGCAGACGCTCTTCGGCAGCGACGAGAGCGGCTCGGCAGCCGCGGTTGGAAACGCGCTACGATTGATGATGGGCGAGTTTCCATATATGCTGACCCCGTTGAGCGCGCTGCGCCAGCGGTTGCCGCTCCCAAACACTCGCCGGTTCTGGCGCTCGCGCGAAATGCTCGACGAGATCATCTACGGTTTGATCGCGCGCCGGCGCCGCGACGGATCGCAGCGCGGCGACGCGCTCTCGATGTTGCTTGCCGCGCGCGATGCCGAAACCGGGTACCGGCCTTCGGACCAGCAGATCCGCGACGAGATCATGACGCTCTTCGTGGCCGGTCACGAAACGACGGCGAACGCGCTGACCTGGGCGCTCTATCTCTTGGCGCAATCGCCCGATGTCGACCAACGGCTCGCGGCCGCCGCGCAGGAAGGTGACGACGCGTACCTGCATCGCGTCATCAAGGAGGTGCTGCGCCTCTATCCGCCCGCGTGGATCATCGGACGCGAAACCCTTCGCGACGTCACGTTGATGGATGGGAGTCGAATTCCGGCCAACACGACGGTTTTTCTGGCACCGTTGATCCTCCACCGCCGCGCGGACTATTTTCCCGATCCCGACCGTTTCGAGCCGGATCGCTGGCTAGGAAATGATCCTCCGCCGTTCGCCTACGTTCCGTTTGGCGGCGGCGCGCGCCGCTGCATCGGCGAAGATTTTGCTTGGAACGAGGCTGCGACCGTGCTGAGGGTACTTCTGCGCCACCGGCGCTTCGTAATGGACGGCGACCAGAAGGTCGGGATCGCGCCGCTCGTGACGCTGCGGCCTAATGGTCCGGTGCTCATGCGCTCGGTGACGCGTCACCTTAGCGAAAAAGCTGTCGCCCCGCGGCAGGATGCTATGGCGTAGGCGTTCGCGCGCCGATCGCTTCACCGATTGGACACGAGGAGCGCGGCGTCGGCCAGCCGTTTTGGCCGGACTCGGCTTGCCAGCACTGACCTAGCAGGGAACAATAGCAGACGGTGAGCGAGATGTCGCCTGAAAGCCTTCGCACCGCATGGATCGTGCTGCCGCTCGCGCGCACGTCGATGAGCCGGCGCGTCACGCCGGGACTAAGTACCACCGAGCCGTCGAGATTAGAGTCGGAGATTTGCAGCTTCCCATGGACGTGCATTTGCCCAGCCATCCGCCCGTAGGCAGCAATGACGTCGTCCCAAGAGGCGACCGCCTTACCGCCCAGATCGATCTGCGCCGAGCGAACCAGGGCAGGACCAAGACCGAAGTTCGTGACGGAGAGTGTTACTGACGCAGGACTGAACGTACGATCGAAGCTCAAATAGGGCCAGACGGTCGCACTGAGCTGCTGGTTGATGACGCGCGTCTGATAGACCGAAGCGAGCGCCGCGATCGTACTGATCAGCAGTGCCGAAACGGCAATTAGCAGATCGAATCGGAAGCGCCGCTCGTTCACGCTACGCCTAGGCCAAAACGAGCTGCTCGTCGCCGAGGCCGGCCTTGCCGATTGCCTCGCGGATCATCTGCTCCTGAATAGTTCGCACGGCCCAGCGCGCCTGGGCTTGCGGCGAAAGCTGATCGATCGGATCGAAGTAGATAAAGGCTTTCCCCGGCTTCACGCTCGGTGCGGCGTAGACCGCGATTCCGTTCTCGCGATCGTAGTACTCGTACGAGTGGACGTCGCGCTTTCCACCGCCGCCGGGGGCGTCGCAGACGAACGTCGGCGTGTTGAAACCGGCGGTGCTGCCGCGCACGAACTTTTCGGTATCGGTCGCAGTTGCGATCGTCGTGCGCAGCTCTTCTACGCCTTTAACCATGTCGTGCATGTAGACGTAGTAGGGATGGACGTTTACATAGCCAAGCCGCTTGACCAGCAACTGCATGCGTTCGCGCGTGTCGTTGACACCCCGAATCAAGACCGATTGATTGCGCGTGAAGATGCCGCGCTCGAAGAGCACGCGCATCGCCTGCTGGGTGATCCACGTGATCTCTTCAGGGGCGTTGAAGTGAGTGTGGAGCACGACTTCCTTGCCGAGCGTTCTTCCGCGATCGACGATTGTGGTCAACGCATCGAGCCATTCGGTATGCGTGAGCAGTTTCATCGGCATGATCGCCGGACCCTTAGTCGCGAAGCGCATGCGCCGGACGTGTGGAATGTCGAGCAGCGCATTGCCGATGAAGTCGATGTTTTTGGGCGGAAGCTGGTAGACGTCGCCGCCGGAGATGACGATGTCTTCGAGTTCCGGACGCTCCGCGATGTATTGGAGGGCATCCCCCCATTGTTTGGGAGTCTTGGCAAGCGGGATCTTATCGACGTATGTGGTGTCGGGACCGATCGCGTAGCTGCGCGTGCAGAAGCGGCAGTAGACCGGGCAGACGTTCAGTGGGAGGAAGAGTGCCTTGTCCACGTAGCGATGCACCAATCCCGGCACCGGTGAGTCTTCCTGCTCGTGCAGCGAGTCGAGCGCGAGCCGCGGATGATCGGGTAATGCGGTCGAGACCAGCGGGATGAACTGACGCCGGATCGGATCGTCGACCGGATCGTTCCAGTCGATAAGCGAGATCGCATATGGGGACACGCGCACCGCCATCGGTGCCATTTTGAACCCGGCCTCGGCGTCGCGATAGAACTCCGGCGAACAGACGTCGCGAATCGTCTCGAGCAGCTCCTCCGCCGTCTTCACCGATTTGCGCTGTTGCCAGAGATGGTCGAGAAAGGTGGCTTCGTCGACGTTTGCGTAAGCGGGGATGTGGCGCCAAAACTCGCCCTGCTGCAGGTTCTTGTACTCGAACTGTTCCGTGGGTACCGGCGGTTTGATATGGTGGGTGACGGTAAGGGTCTCGGTCATTCGCTCTTCCTCGCGTAGGTTGCATTGAAATAGGCATGGATTTCGGGATGATCGCGCAGGGTCTGCAATGCGATCTCGGCGTGTCCCTTCGTATAGCCGTTCCCGATGATCATCGTAACGTCGCGGCCGACGCCCTCGGCACCCAGTGCCGCGGCGGTGAACGATGTCGACATCGAAAAGAAGTAGATCGTGCCGCCGTCGCGTGCGCAGAGTATCGAGCCAAGCTCGGTTCCGGGTACGTTGACGCAGTTGATTACGAGATCGGCGAGGCCCGGAGCAATCTCCGCGATCCGGCCGCTCGAAGCGATTGCGTTCCGCGCGTCGGCAACGACCAGGTCATCCACCAGCTGCGCGCGCTTGAGCAAGCCTGCCGACGTGGTCGACGCGTCCGGCACGACCCCGATTACGCGGCCCTCGGAGCCGACCTGAGC